>JAISPV010000068.1 GCA_031274665.1 Candidatus Methanoplasma sp.
GGTCCCGCCTCGACGACTATCATCCCCTCGAGTTCGTCGGCGATCGCCCTCTGCGACGGGTCGAGGTCAGTCGTCGTCATCGCTTTCACCCCCGGCCCCGTCCGGCTCGATCATGTCCCTGGTGCACGCTTTATAGAAATCGCAGCCGCCGCAGTCCCTTCTCGGAGATGCCGGGAATTCCGAGTATATCTCCGAGGATGCGAGATCGTGGTCCCTGTCTATCATCGAAAGGAATCTTTCCAGGGTATCGGAGGGGATGACCACCTCGTCGCCGTCGATGAACATACCCGACGATATTATGTCGGACAGCTTTCCCAGCGCCTTCGCCACGTTGTCCGCGTTGGTCTTGGCGTTGCTCATACCCAGCGCGCCCGTTATCGAGGAAATGAGGCCCGCATCGTCCCTCCAGGACGTATGGTCCTTTCCAGACCTGAGCGCAGTGCTCACAAAGGTGCTCCATCTGTCGGTTATCTTCTGATAGGTCGAGCCGAAGGAGGCGGTCTTCACCGGAGAGTCGGGGTCCGACAGGAACTCCGCCATGCTCTCTTTGAGGAGCACCACATCGCGGATGTTGTCCTTTATGTTGAAATTTTCATCCGTGATCGAACGGACATCGTTGCCTGCGACGTATACAAGGCTGAATTTGTGCGGCGGAGGGGAATTGTCTTTCAGAAGAGAAAGATAGATCAGCGGCTGGAACTCAAAATGGTCCTGTCTCTGCGCCGTGTTCATTTTCTTCATTATTTCCTTGGGGGCGGCCGTCTTTCCGGTCTTGTAATCTATTATCCTGTTATCGGCCAGAAGATCGAATTTACCGAAAAGCGGATGCGTGCGGGAGATGAATTCCGTCTCGGTTATGCTGCTGTACATCTTGCAGCCGTGCATCTCCATGAACATGTTCCCGTATCTTCTGTTCGAGCACTCCCTGTCCAGCGGAACATCTTTTATCCCGAGGGAATCGACGAAACGGATGATGTTGGCCATGCAGACCCTTATCTTGCTCCCGTCTATCTCCTTCATCTGCTGGCTCGACAGTCCCGAATATTTCTCGCTTATCGTCTTGGTGTATTCTTCTAATCTGTTCTTCACAAGTTCGGGGTAACAGAGATAGAATTCTGCGAATTCGTGCAAAATGTTTCCGAATATCGTGCTTTCCGAATCCGGGACGGAGATCATCCTGCCGTACATGTAAGCGCGCGGACATGCGAAATAGTTGTTATATGCGGATTTGGAGAACCTCCAATCCTTTTTCTCTGCGGGGTCGGGCCTGTCCTCCCCCATCGAGACGAGGCCGCTTTCTTTTTGAGAAATCCATTGTCCTTTTATCACGGTCTTCGACACATCGCCGAATCCGGATACGGACGCGGGCTCATCGCCGGAATTCTTTTCGCGGTCCTTGATCTGTTCGAATATTGGGGACGGAGGGGACTCCCTGCCGTTCCTCATGGAGTTCACCGCGTAGAGTTTCGAGGCACCCTGCTGCAAAAGGACCGAGAACCTCAGCATATTGATCTCCGCTTCGGTCTCCCTGTCGATATACTCCTTTCCCAATATCGTATTTGACCATTCCGGCCCCAGACCCAGATATATCACGAACGGGCGGTCGACGTACACTGACCTCGAACAATCTGCGAGCAGCACCCCCTTCTTTTCGTCATCCGGTATCTCTTCGTTGTGGCGGAGGTCGTCGATGTTGTTCACGGCATAATTCAGCTCGTTCGCAAGCTCGGACGTCACCTTCGAGTCCTTTACCCGCATATCCTCGATCAGCATTGCGATCTGCGGACGGTGCACATCCCTTACGACGATGTCGCAGACGCTGCGGAAGGTCATCTCGCGTATATTTTTCATCACGTCCGTGAGTTCTTTCGCCCTGTGCTCAAGGTGGAGATATATCTTATGCAGCAGGTACTCGTCCTCCTGCTGTTTGAAATATCCCCCGTAACCGGAGAAGAGCTCCCTGACATGTCTCACCCTCAGCGTCTCGTACGACAGCGAAAGGGAAAGGAACTGGAGATAGTCCCTGACCTGGGACAGGTCCTTCACCGACATCGTGTTCCTGAACGGTATCTTCCTTCTGTAAAGAGCGGCCCTGACGGCATCGGCGATCGGGCCGGTCGTATCAAGCACTATCGCCGTATCATCCGCTCTTTCCGGATCTATCAGTCCGACGATGTTCTCGGCGATCTGTCTGTCGTTCCCTATCTCGTAGATCGTGTCAATATCATATCTGCCGTCGGTGAAGATGTCGATCTCGTCGTGTTCTGCTGGGACGAAGTGCTTATCGAGGTCGTCGAAAAGCTCGATCCCGATCACCGCAGTCTTTTTATTTCCGAAGAGTCCGGTATCTTTGGGGTCATAGGAGTCCATAAGTTTCTCGAGGGTCCTGAGCCCCAGGAAGGAGCTGTATATCTCCGCCGACGGGCGGGTGTACAGGTATCTCCGGACATCTTTCTTATAGCGTCTTATCGTCCTTATGTTCTCCAGCTCGCTGTGTATATGTTTGAAACTGTACCCGGTCTCGTTGGCGATCTCCGATATTATCTTCAGGTCGCCGAGGACCTCTGCGCCGAATATCGGCACGGCCTGATCCCCCGCCAAGTGTCTCGGGGTGTAGGCGAACCCACCTATCCTCGGCCTGTCTATCCTCGCATTGAGGGCGGTGGCAAGTGCGGCATCGTTCGTTAGGACGAGGTCGTATCCCCTGACCTCTTCGTACAACTCATCGATGCTCTTTGCGCGGCGCATGCTCCGAACACGCCGTAAGGGTATTTATATTTAGGATGGGGGTGCCCGATTCCGCCGAAAGTGCGATCATACCGCATGCATGGCCTTCAAGACGGGAAATTCCCCCTTCCCTGCGAGATGTAAAGAACATTGATCCCATCGTGTACACAGGCATTCACAGGGCCTGTGCACAGTACGACATTGGAGATAAGGAATGAATGAGAACAAAGACGCGGTCAGAATTTTTCATGATAAAGAGATACGTGCGGTCTGGGATGACAATGGACAAAGGTGGTTGTATTCTATCGTCGATGTGGTCGGTGTTCTGACAGAAAGCGAAGACCCAGCAACATATTGGCGTGTACTGAAAAAACGCCTGAAGGATGAGGAAAATGAAACCGTTACAAATTGTAACGCTTTGAAAATGAAAGCGCCAGACGGCAAGATGCGTCTGACCGACGTCGCCGACACCGAGCAGATATTGCAGATTGTACAACTCATACCGAGCAGACGCGCCGCACCATTCAAACAATGGATCGCCCGTAACAAACAGAACATGTTCGACGAACAAAGCAAACAAAAAGCGAAACAGCTCTTTGAGACCGGTGCGATCGATGAGATAGAAACGGGCACTGTTAACGGCCTGATCCATATTCACAAATACATTTTCAGAGGGCTTTATGCCTTTGCGGGACAGATACGAGAGCACAACATAAGCAAAGGCGGCTTCAAGTTCGCCAACGCGCTTTATCTGCACGAGACTCTGAAGACGATAGAAAAGATGCCGGAGTCCACCTTTGAAGAGATCGTTGCTTAATACATCGAGATGAACATCGCCCACCCTTTCACGGAGGGCAACGGCAGAAGCGCGCGGTTGTGGCTTGACATGATGTTAAAGAAGAACATCAAAAGATGTGTGGATTGGCAAAAGGTCAGCAAGCATAATTATCTGTCAGCGATGCAGAGGAGCGTTGTAGAAGATGCCGCCATAAGGGAGCTTTTGCGTGCTGCGCTGACCGACAGGATAAACGACCGCGAAATATTCATGAAAGGGATAGACCGGTCCTATTATTATGAGGAACCTGACGACGACGTTTGACCGAAGCGGCGAAAGTACAATTATACCATACGCATAACTTGTGCCGTGACAGAAGAGATTTTCGTCATACAGGCGCTTTCGACAGGCCCGGACGGCTTTCCTTACGACGAGATAGTGGACATCGCCGTCTGCGGCGTGGATCTTGACAAGAGCGAATATCGGACCGTTTATCACAATGTCGTCAGTTACGACCCGAAAAGGCTCGGAAAAAAGAAGCTCGATTATCTTTCCGGCATAGGGGGTCCGTTCGCCGAGGAGATATACGCGGGAGACCCCGAACGGAAGGTCGCGGAGGAGATATCCCTGATCATCGACGGGAAGAGCATAGCCGCGTTCGATGCCAGACAGGAGTTCGGCAGATACATGACATGCGACCCCTGGGACATCACCTACAGGTCGTCTGTGATGCCGTCCGTCTCGTCAAAGATGCCGATCAGCCTGAAGTGCAGGGACCCGTCGGACGAACCCGTTACGATAAGAAAAGCTTACATAAGACTTCTCAGGAATGACCCGGCACACATCGGGACCGGCAGAAGGGCGATACATCTTGCCCAGATGACCTCGGAGCTCATGATCTACATGAGGTCAAAGGGGAAATATTAAACATCGAGGACCTTGAAGACCGAATCGAACATCGTCTCCAAGAAGGCCGCCACCGCCGCAGAGATGTAGACGAGGAGGGCGATTATCGCAAGTGCGATGAACAGTATGGCCGCCAGGAAAGAGTCTGCGCGGAACGACATAAAGACCAGCCCCAGAACGGACAGGGACAGCAGCAGTCCGGCCGCAAGGAAACAGTATCCTTTGCCGCTCTTCGGATAGAGATACATCATTCCGAGCCCGAGCAGGCCTATGAACGGAGGGAAGATGGCAAGCAGCACGGCAAGGTCCGAGAGCATCCTGCGCCCTTTTTTCTTATCGCCGCCGAACTCTTGTTCCGATCTTTCGACGAATTGTTCCTGAGGGACCTCTTTGAAACATTTAGGACACGTCAGACTGCTGTTCTGAATGTATTCTCCGCAGTGCGGACATTTCTTCTGTCTCATCTCTTGGGCCTCTCGCCTTTGAAACCGATACAAGACGCAGAAGCAATAAGCCTATTTTCCGAACGAAGCGACACATCGACCGTGATCAGCGTTCTGGATTCATTGACGAGCCTCGCTTCGGCTTCCAGCATGCTCCCGAAGCACGGGCGGTGGTAGATGATGTTGCACGAGAGGCCGACCGACTGCGTGTCGATGTTGCCGATGACCGCGAAAGCATGGTCAATAAGGCCGAACGATACCGCGCCATGCACTACGCCGTTGCTGTTGAGGTCGCGCGGAGTGACCTCTTTCCTCATCCTGACCGCTTCTTTGCTGACACTGACCAGTTCAATTTTATTATCGATCGCATATGGCGCATTGCACATCCTCAGGATGTCGTCAAGCCAGTCATGCAGTTCTGGGTCCACCAGTCCTCTCAGGGCCTCTATGTCCATATTCATGGTATGCACAGGATCATATTTAATCAAAACACACGTTTTTTGACAGTAACTTAATATATACTTGCTACTGCAATTCACGAGTAAGGCATCAAGGCCCGCGGCCCTATATAAATAAGGACAAAAGCCAGTATGCCGCTTCTTGAAAAAGAGGTACCGAGGAATAGTAATGGCAGAAAAAACAGAGAAAAAGAGTCCGGCGGCATCATTGCTGGG
>JAISPV010000102.1 GCA_031274665.1 Candidatus Methanoplasma sp.
CTCCGTTGGGGGCCAATATCCTGCCGAGGTAGTATCCGACAAGCTTCACCGCCCGGGCCGCGTCCTCTCCCTCGACCGTGCGGCTGAGCCTCATCCTCGCCGATGCCTCGGACAGCCTCACGTATGCTTCCAGCTGTCTTGCGGTTATCGGCACGGATGCGTTGTCCTCCGCACCCATAGCCCTTATCCCCAGATAGTCATCCTCGATGATCTTCATGGCCTCGTCCGTCATCACCGGCACGATGCGTTTCGAATACGCCACATATTTCCTCAGGACATCTTGCTCATAGACGGGCCTTACGTTATTTGTCTCTTCTTTTATTTTCTTGATGTCCACGCCCACTATCAGCGGGGCATCCTCCCCTATCTGCCTGGCCTGGCCTCTTCTGTGCACGTTGAGGATGTGCGCCGTTAATTCTCGGTCCATCTTTGCGTTCGGTTTGTCGGTCAGCACGAAGATCAGATCGAAACGGGACATCAGGGCCGGAGGAAGATCGATCTGATTGGTTATGGAAGCGCCTTCCGTCTCGAATCTGCCGTATTTCGGATTGGCGGCCGCAAGCAGCGAGCATCTGCATTGCAGGGTCGCGGTAATGCCTGCCTTCGCCACCGATATCCTCTGGGATTCCATTGCCTCGTGGAGCGAGGAACGGTCCTGGGGGGTCATCTTGTCCAATTCGTCTATGCACGCCAGCCCCTTGTCGGCAAGCACCAGCGCTCCGGCCTCGAGGGTCCATCTCCCGTCCCCGAACTCGTCTTTGACCGCGGCGGCCGTCAATCCCGCTGCGGACGCGGACTTGCCTGACGCATATATCCCTCTGGGCGCGAGCGTGCTCATATATCTGAGTACCTGGGACTTTGCGACACCGGGGTCTCCAACAAGGAGCACGTGCATATCCCCTCTTATTACGGTCCCGTCATCCATCACTTTGTTGCATCCGCCGAACAGCTGCAGTGCGATCGCGCTCTTGACCTCGGCCATACCGTGGATGGTGGGGGATATCGAGTAGGTGACGTTATCGAACAGCCTGGGGTCCCTGGACATCTCCAATATCCGGATTTCGTCCTCCTCGGTTATCTGGATCTCGTCGTATTCGTGCTCCTCGAACTCTATCGACAGGACATCCATGAATATTTCGAAGATGGTCGATTTGTCTCTGTCGGGTTTTTCGACCGACCTTATCATACCGTTGATGGTCACCCTGTTGCCTGCGGTTATCATGCCGGCGATATCGTCCTCGACGAAGCCGATGATCCTCTCCGGCTGTGCCCCGCCCCTCAGCCCCTCGGGGCTCTCCTGGATCTCTATCTTCTGGGTGTCGACGTAGACGGAAGTTTTTGCATCAAGCTCGAAGTGTGTGGCCTGCTTGTTGCAGCTGCCGTCGGGATTCGAGCACACAAGCGGCTCTTTCATCAGGACGCCTCTCTGCCTCTCCCATATCTCCGCACCGCATCTGGCACATCTGAAGAGCGCAAGGGTCATCTTCGGCCTCACTGTCGTCGCTTTTCTCACAAGGCCCTCCACCGCGACCAGCTTTCCGAGGTGCTTCGCCCTTAGTTTTCTTATTTCTACTTTGGCGTCGCGCGGAAGGCTCGTTATCCTGAGGTTCACTGTGTCCCTGTTGTCCCATGCGGGCGGGAGCATTGCCTTCACGACCTCCTTCCCTTTGCTCAGGCATTTGTCCGGGTTGTCCAAGAAATACATCGCGAGGTCTGTGTTATATGCGTCAATGTCCTCGTATTCGACAAAAATGCTCCTCTTCTCCGGATAACTTGCGGCGATGTCCGCGAACATCAGACGGTACTTGTCCTTGCCGAGTATCTCCTCCCACCCTGCCGTCACCTCGCTGTCCTGGAAACTCACCGCCACTGCATCATTCCTCCTGCATCCTGTTCTTCCGGCACTCCTCGTCCGTCCACCACAGCCATCCTCCGGCCTCCATGCTGATCTCCCCCTTGACCAGCCCGGCCTTCCTCAGCTTGGAAAGTGTCTTTGCAATGTCGTCCGGGCATCTGTAGTTGAACAGATGGTCCAACCTGTCGCTCGCTTCTCTGGTCGTAAGCCTGTCCTCCCCAAGAGCCTCCCAAATAAGCTTCACGACATCGTCGGGCATTGCGACCGTATATATTGTCGGACAGGATAAAAACCCAACACTGCGAATGGGGGGGTTTTGTCAATCCTTGTTGAGCAACTTGCCCAAATACTCATTCTGTATGCGCACGACTTCCGTGCTGTCCTTCGCTTTCGAATAATCTTCCAACAAAGATCCGTTCAGCCGGATGAATTCCGGGGCCCAGTTGAACCTTCCCATGAACAACTCCGCCTGCTCCCTCTCGCCGAGTATGATCAGCGACGCCAGGACAGCCTCGGCGCTGTTCAGCTCCATCGGCCTCCCCCAGTTTATGGGGTTAGACGCCAACAGGTATGGGAGGGCCCTCTCGTTGACCCCTTTGATCCTAGGGAAATCATCGATATTGGTCCAGGTGAGGTCCATCACCACTAACCCTTTCTTTGCGTGGCCGATGTCCGCCGGAGACAGCGCGATCTCGGAGAACGGAGAGAGGACCACCGATCCGGAGGGTATCGACGACAGGGCCTTCGCCTCTTTACCCAGACCGAACTTCAGCATCCTCTTTGCGGTGCACTTCTTGGGGTCGCATTGACACTTGTCATGTATTATTACGGGGATCATGCGCTTATCATCGATCTCAGTTTTTCCGGGTCGGCCATGTTCTCTTTGACCCATGCGCCCACTTTGTCTATTAGGCCGGAGTAGCAGTCCGCCAACTCCAGATCGTCGGTCGCGGAGAAATCCCCGGCGGAACCCATCTCATACACGATCTGCTTTCCCTGCCACGGCGTCCTTTTTGCCCATTCGTCGAAGACACTCTTCCTAAGGAAGATAACGACGTCATAATCCTCATCGTCCCTGAGATGGTCTCGGTCCCTAAAATCCTTGGAGACCTGCCTCCTCATGTCCTCTCCCTTTTGATACATCACAGAGATCAGCTCGCAGTCCACAAGGTCGCGCTTCGGGCCCGCGCTGTATGCTTCGTATCTGCTGCCGAAATACTTCCTTGTGAAGTATTCCGCTAATTGCGATGTGAGATCGTTCTTCTCGTCGATGAACAGCACGCGGGTCTTTCTTTCCTTCTTTCCTAACATGAGATGCCTCTGAGAACATCCTCGTATTATGGTTGAAAGATTTAGCACTTATCCGAAACGGGCTTTGGGGATCGCCTGTTTTGAGGCGGTACGCACAGAGGGTTGCCCGATCATCCCTCACAACCTGCGGCTGTCGTTTGGATTTGGCGGACCATTGTCTTCTCTTTGCCCCCGAACAGACAATCATTTATCTTTATGATGCAATGAAGTGTGGCCACGATGATGAACATTTTCGAGCTGATATCTGATGATAGACGGGCGAGCTGAGTGGCTTTCTTCATACAGTTCTCAATAATTGTAAATAAAACTCTGCTGATAGCGATAATATGAAACCGATCCTACAGGTAGCTTTGGACCTGATGCAGCTGAACCGCGCGGTCGCCATCGCGCACGAGGCAGTCGACGGCGGCGCGGATTGGATCGAGGTCGGGACACCTCTCATAAAAAGCGACGGCGCCGAAGCAGTAAGGACGATACGCAGGGAATTCCCCGGCATGAAGATCATTGCCGACACAAAGACGATGGATGTTGGCGGGCTCGAGGTCGAGATGATGGCCAAGGCCGGCGCCGATATCGTCACG
>JAISPV010000007.1 GCA_031274665.1 Candidatus Methanoplasma sp.
TGCATGGATGTCAGTTATGTCCCCGCCTATGAACGCGGTCCCCTCGAAATCGATCTGCGTCCTTTTCCTCAGGTCGATCAGGAAGTATGCTTTCTCGTTGGCTCCGACCGTTTTGATATTTCTGATCATGTCCGAAACGTAAAGCTCTTTTATTTTATCGGTGAAGACGTCGTCCAGCGTCTTTATCATTTCCACTTCGTCATTTTGTAGTTTTATGGGTACGTTCAGCTCATATTCGTGTCCGGGCATTTTCAGGTTCGTTATCCTGCGTGCCATCTCCCGGAGGGCCTTTGCTTCCTGTCTGTTTATCGGATGATCGTCGAAAGAAAGATCGGTACAGTCGACCAGCGCCCTCGGGAGATCGATCTTTTCGCAGATGCTCATGACGTTATGCTCATAGGAAGATGTTGTGACGAACGTCGGCAGAGTGTGCAGCATGTGCCCCATCACTCTTTTTGCCTCGGGCGTGAGGTTCAGTGCCCTCTCGCAGTGTTCCATCGCTGTGTAATCTGTCGCACCGAACGCTTTCAGGAAAGGCGCGATGAATCTCGTTGTGTTCCCGGAACGCCCGTCCGAACGATTCAGCACGTAAGCGACCATATCATCATATCTGGAGATCAGGTCGTAGAACTTGTCACCCTTTGCAATGAACCATTGGCACAGGTCCCTGGAACTGTTGTTCAGCTGAAGGAACCCCTTGCAGCTGCAGACCAGCTGTTTGTCGTGCGTAAGGCCAAGTTCCACAAGCGGGTCATACTCGTTCATCAGACACCTTCAAAGCGATCTTTCCACATCGGAGGTCGCGTCGTACGGCCTCTCCAGTGTCTTGCCGCCCTCTACCAGTTCCTTATTCTCGATCTTCACTTTCCCCGAGGCGAACAATCCGATGGTGGAAACGATCAGCGGCAGCTCGCGTTTGGCGCCTTCTCCCCTGATCTTCTTGAAAAGCGGTTCTTCGGTGCCTTCCGCTTTGATCACTGCCTCCAGCGACGACGAGGCGATCTTTTTCTCAATGTTCTTCCAAAGCCTGTCGAATCCCCTGCCCCTGATGGGGTATCTGCAGTATGTGAGTGCGGCACCCCTGTCCCATTCTTCCGTGCAGATGTGGATCATCACGCCGTGCTCGTCCGCCCTTTGCCTTATCAGTTCCCATATCACTTCCTCCCAGGTCCCTTTGGGGCCGTCCGGGAGCGCGGGGTGGAGGTTGATCATGTCATATGCTTTGCAGGTCGCGTCGTCCATCCACAGCATGTATCCGGCAAGCACGCCGAGGTCGAATTCGTATTTTCCGGTAAGCTCTCTGAGCTTCTTTCCGTATTCGTCCCTCCAGGCCTTCTCGTCTGTCTTACGTAAATCGGGGCGGAATTCCTTCCAGGACAGTTTTATCAATGGGATCCCATAACTTTCGACCATGTCGAAGAACAACTGCCGCTGTTCTTTTTTCGGATTGGGATCCTCCTCGTTGTTCCAGTTGCAGAACACAAAAGAGATATCGACGTCTATCAGTCCGCGCTTCTTCCTTTCCATTACCGCTTTCAGAAGGTTCCTGGAACCCGGACCCCTTCCCGTGGAGAACCACCCTAGTCTGAGCATGATATCGTTCAACGGAAAGTTATGAGAGTATATTTCTTTATACATCAAAGATGACCGTCACCGACGGTTCGCCCGGGTCCACGGACATCATATGGAAGGTCACCGCCTTGATCTCCGACCTTATGCGGTGCCTGTTCCTGTCAAGGACCTCTCCCTTTCCTCTGCATATCACTTTGTCGCCGTCAAAGGAAACGTCAAGCTCGCACATCACGACCCCGTCGCAATCTTCGAGGAAGAGCAGTTCTGATAAAAAAGAATAAAGCCGGTCTTCGAGGTCGTCACCGGAGGTCTCGACCTCAAATGTCTCGGCAGGCCCCACTCCGGAAAGGTCGACGGTCTGATCGAAGAGCGCATAGCCTGCATTGGCGAAACACTCTTCCAGCGTATCCCCGTAAGCTTTGACCATGAGGTCCGCCGTATGGTCGATCAGTTCATATCTTTTCACACTTCCAGATATGGCGGAGAAGTATAATGGCATTGCCGTCCCCCGCCGTGTGCGTTAAACCTTAATATCAATCATCAGATTGTACGCCATGCGCATAACCATCGTCGGCTGCGGCTCGATCGGCTCCAAGCTTGCAAAGGCAGCCGATGCGATGAGTGAGGTCAAAAGGATCTACCTAATGGACAAAAGAAAAGAGGTCGCCGAAAGGGTGGCGGCAACTCTGAACAAAGGGATAATAATAAATTCGGTCGAAGAGGAACTGTACCACACGGATCTTGTTATCGAGGCGGCTTCGCAGGAGGCGGCGAAAGAGATCCTTCCGAAGGTCGTGGCGAGAGGCGTAGACATTATGATAATGTCGGTAGGTTCTCTTGTCGACGATGAGTTCAGGAGCATGGTGTTCGAGAAGGCCAGGGTCAGCGAGGCGAAGGTATACATCCCGACAGGCGCACTCTGCGGCTGCGACGGCCTCAGGTCGGCCTCCACAGGCGGGCTGGACGAGGTCGAGCTCATCACAATGAAAGGCCCGAAGAGCCTGCTCGGCGTGGAGTACATGGAGAGCAGAGGGATCGACGTGGAGAAGATCACCGAGAAGACCGTCATTTACACAGGTTATGCCAGAGAGGCCGTGAAACTGTTCCCGAGGAACATAAACGTGGCCGCTACCGTAAGTCTTCTCGGAATCGGTTTTGATAAAACAAAGGTGACAGTGGTCGTCGACCCGGAGATAAAGAGCAACTCCCACGAACTGAGGATCAGGGGGGAGTTCGGGAACATGACATGCCACACGTACAACTATCCGGAGCCGGACAACCCCAAGACATCCCACCTGGCAACCCTTTCCGCCATATCGGCGCTGAAGAGGATAGTACGAAACGAGTGGTTCGGCATCTGAGGTCCCGTTGCCTGTTAAGCGGCCGATCGCGCGGAAAAATCTGAAAACAGTATTTCCGAGCATCGCTTATGTCAAAATAGGAGGAGTAACGGCCCCCGAGGGGGCGGGGACCGGGCCCCTTACGGGAACCATTCGGCCATCTTTTCAAGGAATATCGAGATCGGTAACGATCGTAACATCCCCCGGGGCGACGGCGGTCCTTATCCGGAACCGACCCGGCCGGATCATGCATACGCACCTCCTGCCGGGTCGGTTCCGTGCTCGCCGTGTTGAAAGTTGCGGTGAACCCGAACTGCCCAACTACCGGCATTTTGCCGATATTCCGTAAACGAATTAAACGGGCCGCTATAATTGTAATATAATTGCGGCAGGAACAGCGGGCGGCCGATGTTCCAGACCGACGCTCCAATTTCATCATCACACAATGAGGCAGCATCCGGGCAAACATTTTAGTCCGTGTTTCCTCATTATCACGTATGGAAAGGTCCCGCGCCGAAAGGCTGATATCCAACGCGGAAGGTCTCGATGCTATCGTCATACTAAATGACGGGGTCCCGTTCCTGGATTCCACTTTCTGGTATCTTACGGAGCTGACGGGAGGTTCTTTCGAAGGGTCCATGGCCGTCATCGGCAAGGGCGGAGACCTGAACGTCATCGTCAGCGTCCTGGAGGAGGAGACCGCATCCTCCGGACGGGGGAACATCTGCGTTTATCACAACCGCGAAGAAAGGGATAACTTTCTCAAGGAAGCATTGAAAGGCGCCGGTAAGGTGGGGTTCAACACCGGCAGCGCCTCATATGCGATGGTAGAGTATGTGAAGAAAACGGTCAAAGGGATCAAGATCGCCGATGCCAGATCGGCCATATCCTCGACCGTCTCGGTGAAAGACCGCAAAGAGATAGAATCGACGAGGAAAGCATGCAAGATATCGTCGCAGGTCGCCGGAGAGATACCGGGCATGCTCTCGGAAGGCGTGACCGAGAAGGAGATCGCTTTTAGGATCGACATGAGGATGAGGGAGCTCGGCGGGACAGGGAACGCTTTCGACACCATCTCCGCGTTCGGCGCGAACAGTTCGAAGCCCCATCATTCTCCGACCGACCATAAGCTCGGGAGAGGCGACACGGCGCTCTTCGATTTCGGCACTAAATATGATAGATACTGCTCTGACATGACCAGGACGGTCTTCCTCTCAAGGCCGCCGGAGATCTTGGAAAGAGCATATGAGATCGTTCTTGAGGCTCAGGCCGCGGGCATCGAGAAATATAAGGACGGGGCGCCGGCAAAGGACGCGGACCTTGCCGCAAGAGAAATAATAGACGCGACCGAGTTCAAAGGGAAGTTCATACATTCTTTCGGCCACGGAATAGGGATGGAAGTTCATCAGGACATATCCGTCTCACCGAAGTCGGAACAGATATTGAAAGAGGGGAACATCGTGTCCGCAGAGCCCGGGATATACATCCCCGGCGTCGGGGGGATAAGGATAGAGGACACATGTCTGATCACCAATAGAGGATGCGAAAGGCTTACCGATTTTGACAGAAGGATCACGTTCGTCTGATCAGAACGCTTTCTCGATCGTGATGGGCTGACGGTCGCCCGCATGCTCCATCGACGAACAGTCTTCGATGATGCGGCCGATCCTCATCACCGGATAACGCGAAACAGGAAGGCCGTCATCGCCGCTCAACGGCGTGGGGCCGAAGAATATACATAATGCGCCGACACCCGGCCAGTAAGCGATATCGCCCGTATCCAGCTTTGTTACCAGACCCCCGGGTTCGGCATTGCCGACGGGCATCTCGAAGTATATCTGACACCCAAGCATGTTTATCCGTGTAGTAAAAGGTAAAGAGAGCCAGACGGCGTTGGAGATATCCGAGTCATCAAGTTCGGCAAGATATTCGCCGTTCCTTGTCCTAATGCGGATCCTGCTCATCGCCGTCAGCCTTTATGGTTTTATTTTCTTTCGAAGAGACGTCTTATTTCTTTGCCGACCACTTCGAGCTGCAGCTTCTTCTCGTCCTCTTCCATTTTCTTGAGGTTGACGAGACCCATCTTCCACTCGTTGCGCCATTCGTCCTTGAACTTGCCGGATTCGATCTCACTGAGTATCAGTTTCATACCTTTCTCCGACTCGGGCGTTATTACTCTGTCCCTTCTTGTAAGTCCGCCGTACTCCGCCGTGTTGGAGACGACGTGCCACATCAGCTCAAAACCGCCCCTGTTGATGAGGTCATCGATGAGCTTCACTTCATGCAGCACCTCGAAATAGGCCATTTCGGGGGGATATCCCGCCTCGACCAATGTCTTGAACCCGGCCTTGATGAGTGCTGTCAATCCTCCGCAGAGGACCGCCTGCTCTCCGAAGAGGTCGGTCTTCGTCTCGTTGTCGAAGGTCGTCTCGAACACTCCCGCGCGGGTCGCTCCGAGGCCTTTTGCAAGTGCCAGAGCGATCTTCTTTGCGTTGCCGGTCGCATCCTGGTGTACGCAGACAAGTGCGGGGACGCCGAATCCCTGAAGGAACACTTCTCTTTCAATATCGCCGGGGGCCTTCGGCGCCATCATTATGACGTCGACGTCCTTCGGCGGATCAATGAGCTTGAATGTTATCGCGAATCCGTGGGCGAAATCAAGTGCTGCGCCCTTCTTTATGTTCGGTTCTATGTACTGTTTGTAAATGTCAGGCTGAACCTCGTCCGGAAGCAGCACCATCACGACGTCCGCTCCTTTCACAGCGTCGGCTAGCTCGGCCACTTTGAGGCCGTCCTCCTTGGCCTTGTTCCAGGATCTTCCGTCCTTTCTCACTCCGACCGTCACGTCCATTCCGGAATCGTGTATACAGAGTGCCTGCGCTCTCCCCTGTGCTCCGTATCCCAGCACGGAGATCTTCTTTCCTTTTAGGACATTCAAGTCCACATCCGAGTCGTGGTAAATGTGCATTTTTTCCACCTTGAGCAAAGAGGTTCAGTTCTTTGACACACTAATACTTATCGCAGACCATACGGCGGGGTTGTCAGAGCAAAGAATGGAGAGAACATGCATCAGTCAGATTTTTCTTTCTTGACTGTTGTTCATATCGTCTCGGTGTACTGGGACCAACTCGGAGGAAATCGTCCGCAAAGAAGAGAGGTCAATGTCTTCATAGCGATGTGCGAGGACATCCCTAAACTTTGTGACAACTGTATCATCTTTTTTCGATATAACGAAAACTCAATGTGATTATTCAATTAGTTTTCGATATAACGAAAACTTATATTATATGAGTGCCATGTATGGGTGATAAAATGAATGCAGAAATATCGAGAGAACTCTACTTGGAAAGAATTCGTCCCTTGTACGATTCAGACCTTATAAAGGTCATAACGGGCGTGAGAAGGTCCGGAAAATCCACCATACTCAGACAGATCAAAAAAGAGATCGTTTCCGGCGGAGTGGGGGAAGACAGGATCATAGAAATGAATTTTGAACTTCACGAATACCAAGACATCGACGATGATGTCAAATTGCATGCTTACATAAAAAAAACGGCGAAGAGTAAAGGAAAGCAATACATGTTCTTCGATGAGATACAGGATGTGGAAAGATTCGAAAAAGCTTTGAACTCTTTTAGGGTAGAATATGATTGCAGTATTTTCATTACCGGGTCTAACGGAAAAATGCTTTCTGGAGAACTTGCAACATTACTTACCGGAAGATATGTGGAGTTTAGGATCATGCCCTTCACATTCAGAGAGGTTGCAGAATACAAGGATAGCAACGGAGACCATGAACTCTTCGAAGAATATATGAGACTCGGAGGAATGCCTCAGAGGCTTATGATGGAAGAAAGGGAGGCAAGGACATACCTGCGCGACCTCAAGGCATCGATCATAGGAAAAGACATACTCATGAGGTCAAAGATAACGAACGTGAATCTTCTAAACAGAATAGTCGATTTCATGCTTAATAATTCGTCCAACGTGTTCTCCGCAAATTCTGTAAAGAATTTCCTGTTATCTGAGGGACGTAACATTTCTTCAGAGACAGTTTACAACTACGTTGATGCGGTCATTTCCTCTTTGTTGATATCAAGGGTTAGAAGATTTGACG
>JAISPV010000104.1 GCA_031274665.1 Candidatus Methanoplasma sp.
GCCCTCAATGCAGTAATGTCCGCATGTGAAGGGAACATTGAGTACGATATCGAGGTGATCGAGCTTGTTCACGGCGGGAGAGTGGAATTCGGCGGGTTCGCGGTATCTGCCTTCGGGACGGATCACACCGTGCCGTCCCTCGGCTACAAACTGTCGGAGAAGGAATCGAAAGGCAGATTCGACAAAAAGAAAGCGATCGCGCTGGGTCTCACCCCCGGCCCGGACTTCGCGAGGCTGGAGGAAGGCAAGGCGGTAGGGAATGTGACCCAGGAAATGGTGATAGGCCCCTCAAGGCCGGGATGCAGCCTTGTCTATTCGGGAGACACCGCCCCCTGCAGAGAGTTATCGGAAGCCGCGGCGGGAGCGGACGTACTCATACACGAATCCACTTTCTCCGGCAGGCAGTCGAAACTTGCGGCGGAACATAAACATTCCACTTCGGTGCAGGCGGCCGAGACGGCCAAAGGATGCGGGTGCAGGGTGTTGTTCCTCGTTCATATCAGCAACAGGAATGAGGATAAAAAAGCGATAGAAAAAGAGGCCAAAGCGGTGTTCGAAGGCTCGATCGTCCCTAATGACATGGATGCATACAAAGTATCGAAGGACGGCATCGAACCGGTCTGAGAAGGCCTGTTTCGCCGTCATCATACCACCCCCTTTGAATTACTTTATTAACAAAGAAATACTAACGTTTTTCATTAAATAGGTTTTAGGTCTACCGAGAAGGAACGAAAATGGCAAAAAACATTCACGTAACAGGCGTCGATGAGATACCGCTGCCGAAAAGGAACATCGAGATAGTAGAAAGAAAAGGAATAGGACATCCAGACAGCGTCGCCGACGCACTCGCGGAAGAGGTAAGCAGAGCGCTCTGCAAGATGTACGTAAAAGAACACGGGCACATCCTCCACCATAACACGGACGAGACCCAGATAGCCGCAGGGCAGGCAGCTCCGAGGTTCGGAGGGGGGCACGTCATAGACCCGTCCTACATCCTGTTGGTGGGCCGTACCACCACCCACATCGGCGAAGGGAAGAACCTGAGGTCGCTTCCGTGCAAACCGACAGCCCTTGCGGCGGCCAGGAGCTATCTGAAAAAGACATTCCCCAACCTGAATACGGACTCTGAGGTAATAGTGGACGCAAAGCTCGGGATGGGGTCGGACGACCTCACAGGTGTATATAAAGCATCCGGCCACCTTGCTAACGATACGTCGTTCGGCGTCGGATACGCGCCTTATTCGATCACCGACAAGCTCGTTCTCAAAACAGAGGAGTACATAAACGGCAAGCTGAAGAGGAAACTGCCCGAAAGCGGACAGGACGTCAAGGTCATGGCGTCAAGGGTCGGCAACAAGATAACGATGACCGTGGCGTGCGCGATGGTCGACAGGTATCTCGAGGATGCGACCGCCTACAAGTCAGCGGTGCAGCAGCTGTACGATGCGACCCTCGACAATGCGCTGAAGGTCATCGGTTCGCAGAACGTCGATGTCGATCTGTACGTCAACACCGGGGACGACTATAAGAGAAAGGTCTATTACCTCACATGCACGGGAATGTCGCAGGAAATGGGAGACGACGGGTCGGTCGGAAGAGGGAACAGATGCAACGGCCTCATAACCCCGTTCAGACCGATGTCGATGGAAGCTACCTCGGGTAAGAACCCCATCACGCATATCGGAAAAATATACAATGTAATGTCCAAGCTCATAGCGGACGATATCGCGAAAGCGGTCGGCGGGGATGCGGAGATACGCGTCAGGCTCCTTTCCCAGATAGGGAAGCCGGTCTCGGACCCGCTCAATGCGTCGGTCGAGATCGTGACTGTCGACGCCGACTCCGATCCGAGGCTTCCCAAGTGGAAGGCCGAAGCGGAATCGATCATGGTGGAATGGTTGGATAACATAGATAAGGTCACAGAGCTTATCATCAGTGGAAAGGTCAGAACGTTCTGACGCTCAGGCTCATCCGGGGGATCGGTAATGAAAATAATGGAAATCCCGCTGTTCGGACCGATGTTCAGATTCAATGACGCAAGCATCTACTGGGCCCTTCATATCCTGTCGGACGGCAGAAGGCTGGGCAGAAAGAAACTGGCCGAGACGGTAGGCATCGGCGAAGGGAGCATGAGAAGGATCATCGACACGCTGAAAGAGTGGAATTTTATTGCTGTGAAACAGACAGGCATAACGATAACAAGGGCCGGGCAGGCATTCCTCACCCAGATACCGATAAGGGTCGTGGATGTGGAACTCGGCGGATCGACGGTCGGAGATTATTCTCAGAGCATCCTCGTGATGGGCGTGGCCAGTAAGATACACAACGGCATGCAGCAGAGGGACGCCGGCATCAAGGTCGGGGCGACCGGCTGCACGACCGTCGTCATAAGGGACGGAGTGCTAATGATACCTCCCGACTGGAACATCGATGAGAGGACGCCGGAGCTTGCTTACAAGATCCGCAAGGACACCGGCATAACGCAGAACGACGTGATCATCGTAGGAAGCGCCAACGTGAAGACCCTTGCGGTGGAGGCGGCGATAAACGCGGCTTTCGAACTCATTTGAGACCAATGTTGAAGAAACGGTAACAGACAATGAAACACCTGATCAGCTATTCGGTCTATCAGCCCCTCGAGGACCTTCCCCGGAACGGGGACGGTCTGAAAGAGATAGGATGCGACGGAGTGGAGCTGTTCACTGTGTTCGAAAAAGGACCAAGTATGTACAGGAGTATCTCGCCCTCCGTCCATCTCCCTTTTGCGATCGATTGGTACAGTTCATGGATGGGTCTTGCGGACCCGGACGAATTCGATGAAGATAACGTGAAACATCTCGCATACGGAAGGGACAGGGACGAGATAGTAAGGAATCTGAGAGCATCGATCGAATACGCGGCGGAAATAGAGCCGGCGTACGGCGTCCTCCACGCAAGCAGCACAGATCTGGACGAATCGATGCTGAGGAAGCAGACCGGCGACAGCAGAGAGATACTCAGGGGGTTCTGCGAGATGGTGAACCGGGCAGTATCCGGATTCAGGAGCGGCGAGCCCCCGTTCAGACTGGCCTTTGAGAACTTATGGTGGCCCGGCCTCAGGCTGCTGGACCCTTGGGAATACAGATTCATGTGCTCGCACCTGGAGTTTGACAACTGGGGGTTCTGTCTCGACACAGGGCACATGATGAACACACTCCAGGACGCTTATGACGAACAGACATGCGTCGAGAGGCTGCTGGAGATATTCGGCAGGTATCCGGAAGAGATGAAAGAACGCATAGGCACGGTGCATCTGCATGTGAGCACCAGTGCCGAATACAGGAACACCTTCGAGGAGGTCAAAAGACCCCCCCGCGAGACCATGAAAGAGACGATCGCGAGGGTCTACCCCCACATAATGAAGATAGACCAGCACAGACCGTTCTCCGGCGGAGGGTGCAAGCTGCTGGTCGATGAGCTTTCTCCGGATTTCGTCACCCATGAGATGATGGGATCTAGGTCGGAGGATGTGATAGGGGATTTCATCCGGCAAAGGACGTTCTTCCCATACGGCTGAACGGCGATCGGTCGTGTTCCCTCAACGAAAAGCACGTCGTTTTTTGAACCTTTCCCTGCCGATCCCGAAGGTCATTCTGTGTGATGTCCTTTCCGTGCCGGAAGCTCTCTCATCATGTCCTCCGCGGTTTTTTCCGCCGCCGACCCATCCAGGCACCGGGCTCTCACGATGAAGGAGGTCAGGTCTTTCAATTTCTCTTCAAAGGACTGCATGGAACCGTCGGCTCTCGCACAGTACACGCAATAGTCCCACTCATATTGCCCATGGCAAATTCAGCTTGTGAGGTCATAGGCATTCCGCACACAATACATATTCTCATATGTTTTTCCTGTTTCATTTTTTGATAAGTACCATATAACTATCTACCAGCTCGTCTTTGCGGCTGTTCAGCACAGATCGGCCGGGGGCGAACAATTCGCTGTTCAGGAGATAGTAATGCAGCAAGGCCATCCAAGTGTTGAACAGAATATGGAGCGGAATTGGTTTTATCTCATTCTTTTCGGCGTTGTTCTCAATGACATTCCCAAAATGGGAAGAAGCGGCAGACTGTATCGCGATCAGAGCGGTCATTGCACCCCGAGGCAGAGATGACACGTCCGTGATCATTTTTTTGTAGAAGGATTCGTACTTCGTCAGGATCTCGATGTGCGTATACAGGAATTTTTTCAGATCGTCCTCGGTCTCCGAGAGCCCGTGCAGTTTCTCGCCCAGTTCAGAGGCGAATCTATCGAGTATGTTCTGCAACAGGCCCTCCCTTGTCGGAAAATGGACGAAGATGGAACCGTGAGCCAAGCCGGCTTCCTGTGCGATGACGTTCGTCGGGACCGAAAAACCGCGTTCAGCATACACGGCCGCGGCGGTATTGATGATGTGTTCCCGGGTCGCTGCCTTTTGGATCTGACGTCTGCTTTGAACATCCGGCATATAATGACCTCATAGTCAATGAGTATATACTCATTATATATGCTTTTCGCAGATGAACAAGCGCCCTCGGCGTTCACGAGGTTCCTTTATAAGACAATAGGACCCGCGTGACGAATTCTATAAATAATACTTTAATAATGGACTCTGCCAGAGGAATAAATAATGGCACGTTTCAAAGAGGCTGAGCACAGGCTCCTTGAGAAATCCGTCTGCATGAACTGCTATGCAACGAACCCCAGGAAAGCAGACAAATGCCGCAAGTGCGGATACAGCAACCTCAGGCCTAAGGCCAAAGAGAGCAGAAAGCAGTGACAGCTTTTCCACATCCCGCCTGCGCTCTCAATGGGATCCGCAGGCCTTCGTTCATTTGTTTAATATAGTTCGAGGACGGTCTAGGTACCACCTGACACCAGGGGGTAGGAAGGATGAGGATTCTGATAGCGGACGACAATGTTGCCCTCCAAGGGGTCCTGGCTGAGGTCGTCTCCGATGCCGGTCATTCGGTCGAGGTCGCGTCATCGGCGGACGGAGCGTTATCGTCCATCGGATCGTTCCGCCCGGACATGATACTTTTGGACGCAGATATGCAGGAAGGACACGGACTCACACTTTTGGACAGGATGCAGAACAGCGTACCTTCCATCGATACACCGGTCATCATCATAAGAAGCTGGAACAGGCAGATACCTCAGGACGTTCCCATGGTCAAAGGCCTGATCGAAAAACCATTCACCGCACAGGACGTCATGGAAAGCATGGAAAAGGCACAAGTCGGGGAGACCGAGGTCAGGGAAACTCCGGTCGTTGTACCTGCGGCGAAACAGTCCGATACCGATGAGAACGCGTCGAAAGAGACTCTGGCAAATAAAGGGGTCTCTTTCGGCAGATCGTATGTAATGTTCCGAAGTAACTCAAACGAGGTCCACGAACTGATCTCGATGTTCGGCAACGAGGGCCATGACGTATTGGTAGTGACCACCGGAAAGAAGAAGACGGTCCTAAGAAGGATCAAGAGCAAAAACATTAACATCCTGGCAATGACGATCAGACTGCTCGGAGGCCGGTCGAACATCTATGGACTCGGCACGATGATCGACAACGTGAACGGTTTCGTAAAGAGCAACCTTCGGCCGGTCGTCGCTTTCGACGATCTGGAACAGATAATACACAGGAACGGCATGAATTCGACGCTCACTGCTTTACATCAGCTGATCACAAGTAAATACGACAGGGACCTGACGTTCCTCGTCTCCGTGAATCCCAGAGGGTTCACCAATAAGGATAAAGAGATCCTACTAAAACATATGATAAATCGTGACCCGAACGGGGAGTTAGCATGAAGATAGAAAAGGTATGGGCAAGGGAGGTCCTGGACTCCAGGGGGAATCCCACCGTTGAGGCGGAACTCACGGTAGGCGGGAAGAGAATAACGGCGATAGCTCCGTCAGGAGCCTCCACCGGCACGTGGGAGGCCCATGAACTGAGGGACGGAGGAGACAGATACGGGGGGAAAGGCGTCCTTAAAGCGGTCGAGAACATAAGGGGCGAGATATCCAGGGCGCTTGTGGGAATGGACCCATCGGACCAAAGGACGATCGACTATACCCTCATTGACCTGGACGGCACCGATAACAAGACCCGGCTGGGCGGGAACGCATTGGTCGCCGTCTCTCTGGCGGCGGTCAAGGCAGGCGCCTACGCGCTCGGCAAAGAGGTATATGAGCATGTCGGGGACGACCATGTCACGCTTCCGGTGCCGATGTTCAACATCATCAACGGGGGAAAGCACGCAGGCGGAGGTCTCAAGATACAGGAATGCATGATAGTTCCCGCAGGCGCAGGATCATTCTCCGAAGGATTGAGGATATCTTCAGAGATCTACATGGAACTGAAGTCCATATTAAAGAAAAAATACGGGGCGGGTTCGATCAACATCGGCGACGAGGGCGGGTTCGCGCCTCCGTTGGGAACGGTCGAAGAGGCATTGGAAACGATATTGACCGCGGTATCCGGAGCCGGTTATTCACCCGGAAGCGATGTGTTCCTCGCGATCGATGCAGCATCCTCCGAATTCTATAACGACGGCATCTACGAAGTGGACGGCCAAGAACTCACCCCCGGGGAACTGGCAGATCATTATGCGTCCCTTGCCGGGAAGTTCCCGCTGATAAGCATCGAGGACCCATTCTTTGAGGATGATTTCGACACCACCGCCGAACTGACCTCGATGATCGGCAGCAAGGTGCAGGTGGTCGGCGACGATCTGTTCGTGACGAACACCAGGCGTCTCTGCAAAGGGATCGAGATGGGCGCTGCGAATGCGTTGCTCCTTAAGGTCAACCAGATAGGCACGATAACCGAATCCGCCGATGCCGCACGGATGAGCTTCGACAACGGTTATAACGTGGTCGTCTCCCACAGGTCGGGAGAGTCCGAGGATACGACAATAGCGGACCTTTCTGTGGGCTGGGGTTCCGGAGAGATAAAGACCGGGGCGCCGGCAAGGGGAGAGCGTACGGCAAAATACAACAGGCTGCTGAGGATAGAAGAGGAACTCGGCTCAAAGGCGGTCTTCCCAGGAAAGAAAGTATTCGGGTCGTGGTAACATGGAAAAGTTGTTCATCGCTGACGAGAAGGATGTACGTGAGGGGAACACGATGGATATCTACTTTGAGCGCACAAAGAGGATCCTGGAGGCCTCCGGGCTGTCTGAGACAAAGGTATGCGCAGAGATAACCGGAAGCTCCCTGCCGAGAGACTGGGAGTGGGCAGTGTTCTGCGGACTCGAAGAGGTAATAAGGCTTGCCGAAGGTCAGCCGATATCGATATCGGCCGTGCCGGAGGGCACTGTGTTCAGGACAAGGACGGCAGACAGCGTAAGGGTGCCTCTGATGAACGTTTTCGGCGCCTATTCCGATTTCGGGGTATTGGAAACGGCGATCCTCGGGATGCTGTGTCAGCCGTCCGGAATAGCCACTTCGGCCGCACGCACCAAGATAGCGGCCAAGAACAAGACCGTCCTGGCGTTTGGCAACAGAAGGATGCATCCCGCCATATCGGGAGTTTTGGACAGGTCCTCTTACATAGGAGGATGCGACGCTGTATCGTCGAAGATAGGAGGGGACATAATAGGAAAGGAACCCGTCGGAACGGTCCCTCACACGCTGATGCTGCTTATGGGAAGCAACGATGCGGCATTCAGAGCCTTCGACAGAGTGATAGAGAAGGAGGTCCCAAGGATAATGCTGATCGATACATTCTCAGACGAGAGGGCGGCGGCATTGGAGGCCTGCAGTTCCATCAAGGACCTGAAAGGCGTAAGGCTGGATACACCAGGGTCCAGAAGAGGCAACTTCAAAGAGTTGATCAACGAGGTCCGCTGGGAGCTGGACATGAACGGCCACAGGGATGTGGACATCATCGTCTCCGGCGGATTGGACGAGGCATCGATCGCCAAGATC
>JAISPV010000024.1 GCA_031274665.1 Candidatus Methanoplasma sp.
CTCTGCGGTGGTCAGACCGAGACGGGTCGTGACGATACGCTCGACCGCCGGGTCGTCGGCAAGGTTCAGGAAGACCACCGCGCTCTTCAGTGCGCCGGTCCTCTCGAACTCTTTCATGAACCTCTGTTTCTCTTCGTTGGTTATTCCCAGCGCGATGAACACCACGGCGAATTCCTCGTTCTCTCCGAGGACCTTTGCCTGCCTTGCGATCTGCAATGCGATATCGTTGTGGGGAAGTCCGGATCCCGAGAATATGGGAAGCTTCTGCCCCCTGACGAGGGTGTTCATTCCGTCGATGGTGGATATCCCGGTCTGGATGAAATCCGCCGGGCTGTCCCTTGCCCACGGGTTGATGGCTGCTCCGACAATGTCGAGCTCTTTCTCGGGAACGATCCTCGCTCCGCCGTCAAGAGGCTCTCCGGCTCCCGTAAGGATCCTTCCGAGCATGTCCCTTGAGACGGGCATCTTCATTGTGTCGCCGAGGAAGCGTACGGACGCCTGCCTGTCGATACCTGAGGTACCCTCGAATATCTGGACGACCACGATCTCGTCGGATGTGTCCAGGACCTGGCCTCTCTTCATGGACCCGTCGGACAGCCTTACGCTGACCATCTCCTGATAACCGACTGGCTCAGTCTTCTTTACAAAGACCAGAGGTCCGGCTATCTGGGATACCGTCTTGTACTCCTTGGATACTTTTGCTTTTGCCACGTTCTCACGCTCCCAGTTCCGCGAACTGCGTTTCCATGTCCTTGGACACGGCTTCCAGCTCTGAATCGACGTTCTCTTCGTACTTGGCCTGGTTGAACCTCTGTCTCACGGGCAGGTATGCGATCTTGTCGACCTGTACTCCCGCCGCAAGCGCGTTGGCCGCCAGGTCGGAGAACTTCTTGATGAGGGTCATCATGAGGTGCTGCCTGTTTATCGGGCAGTACGCGTCCACGGGGTGGTAGGCGTTCTGCTGCAGGTATATCTCGCGTATCATTTTGGCGACCTCGAGGGTCATCTTCTGCTCGTCCGGCAGAGAGTCGGACCCGACCATCTGCACTATCTCCTGAAGTTCGGATTCTTTCTGCAGTATCTGCATCGCCCACGCCTTCAGGTCCGGGAAGTCCTCTGCGACGTTCTGCTTGAACCAGTCGCTCAGCTGCTTGTCGTACATTGTGTACGAGGTCAGCCAGTTGATCGTCGGGAAGTGCCTCCTCTCTCTCAGTTTGGTGTCGAGTGCCCAGAACACGCGCACGATACGCAGGGTGTTCTGCGTGACCGGTTCTGACAGGTCTCCTCCGGGAGGCGATACCGCCCCTATGACCGAGATCGATCCGGTCTCGCCGCTCAATGCTTTTGCACGGCAGGCGCGCTCGTAGAATTCTGACAGGCGGCCGGCGAGGTATGCGGGGAATCCTTCTTCTCCGGGCATCTCTTCCAGCCTTGACGAGATCTCACGCATGGCCTCGGCCCACCTCGAAGTGGAGTCCGCCATAAGAGAGACGTCGTATCCCATGTCCCTGAAGTACTCGGCAATGGTGATTCCTGTGTAAACAGACGCCTCCCTTGCCGCCACGGGCATGTTCGATGTGTTCGCGATAAGGACCGTTCTGTTCATCAGCGATTCGCCGGTGGACGGGTCGATCAGTTCCGGGAACTCTGTCAGAACTTCGGTCATCTCGTTCCCGCGCTCGCCGCATCCGATGTATACCACTATCTCCGCATTGGAGTATTTGGCCAGCGACTGCTGCGTGACGGTCTTCCCGGTGCCGAACGCCCCGGGGATCGCCGCGGCCCCTCCTTTTGCAAGGGGGAACATCGTGTCCAATACCCTCAGTCCGGTGACCAGCGGGATATCCGGCTGGTATTTCTCCGTCACGGGCCTCGACACACGGACCGGCCATTTCTGCATCAGGCACACTTCCTGTCCGTCGATCTTCGCGATCACTTCATCTACTGTGTATTTGCCTGCGGATATGCCGCTTATCTTTCCTTTCTTGAATTTCGGGGGGACCATTATCTTATGTGTCATCGGGCCTTCCTCAACGATGCCTATGACCTGTCCCGCCTCAACTTCGTCATCGTTCTTGACGGTGGGCTTGAATTCCCATTTTTTGTCTCTGTCAAGTCCAGGTGCGGTAACGCCGCGGAAGATGTAATCTCCCATTTTGTCCCTGAGCACGGGAAGAGGCCTCTGAATTCCGTCATAAACGGAGGTAAGAAGTCCCGGACCGAGTTCCGCGACAAGAGGGAGCCCGGTATTTGTGACCGGCTCTCCGGGTTTGACACCCGAAGTATCCTCATAAACCTGGATGATAGAATAGTCGCCTACGATCTTGATGACCTCTCCCATGAGACCCTCGTTCCCTACTTGTACGACATCGTACATCTTGGGAGTGATCCCGATCGCTGTCACCACAGGACCCGCGACCCTGTAGATTGCACCTTCACTGCTCATTTATTCATCCTCTGTTTTGTATAAATCAACGCCAATTGCTCTTTTGACCTTCTCACGAAGGTCGCTTTCATCTCCGCCCACCGGTACTACCACGGGCTGGATGGAGTCCAGGACCTTTGCCCTGACATTATGCGGAAGATAATTGAGGTCTCCCGCGTAGACGGCCAATATTCCGATGTTCGTATCGGACATGGCCTCACCGATCACACTCTGATAGTTGCTCTCTTCGGCTACGAACACGCGCTTCAGCCCAGCCAATCTGAACCCGAGCACGAACTCCTCGCTGCCCACTACTGCTATTTCCATCAGATCACCAATAGTCCTTTGATAGTTTCCCTATCCAGTCCGCTCTCTGTCCCTCTTGCTATTACCCTGATGTTCCTGACCTCGTTCTCCTTGTTGATCATATAGTCGATCACCGGGATCACGGACAGCGGATACAGGTGAGAGAACTTCCTTGCTTTGTCCCTCTCATATCTCTTGAGACCCGAAACGGCTCTCCTGAGGTCGTTGGTTTCCAGCGCTTCCTTTATCGCTTCGCCGAACTCAAGTTGAGACGCCTCGGACAACACGGACCCCATGTCCTCTGCGTTGGCCAAGATCGCCAACAGCCTGTCGTCCATCCTTCTCCCACCGGCGATGATATACTTCATCACCGGCTCGCCGTAGATCCCTTCGGCCTTGAGTTTCAGGATGGTCTCGAAGTTCTTTATATCCACTTCTTCTTTGATATAATCAAGGAACAGATGGGAAGGTCTTGACGCCGGACTGATGCTTACGAACAGTCTTTCGTAGTGTACCTTTTCCAGGAAATCCTCGATCTCTCCCAGGTTCCCGCTCGCTTTGTAAGCGGCCAGCACCTCTTGGGAGAAACTCATGTGGGTCATCTTCTCGAAGTTCGCTATGATATCGTCGTCATTGTCGAAAGATATCAGCTTTTCCAAAGATTCGGCGCTGAGACTGCCTGCGGGGACAAGGTCTTCCCTGATACCCTCTGCATCCAGGCCGTACGACTTTCCGCGGAGTATGACCTTCAGGTTCCAGATGTCCCATTTGTCGAGATACGCGGATACCATGTTGTAAAGCTCTCCCGCCGATGACGAGAGGATGCTGCTGAACACCTTTGCCATGTTCAGATATGTGGCGTGCTCAAGAAGATTGAGTCCGGACAGTCTTCCTGCCAGGTCTGTCATCTCCTTGCTGTAGCCGGTCTCGCTTATGTAGCGGGATATCTCCGGCACCGTCATCATCAGCATCTTGTCGTAGTCCTCTTCTTTCATCAGAAGGGATTTCTTGGCCTTTACTCTAGCGACCGTGTACGCGTAGTTGCCTTTCCTTCTGCTGCGCCCGAACATGGTCTCACCCGAACAGGATGTCGGACAAAGCCTTTATCTCGCGGTCCCAGATCGTCTGAAGCAGGGTCTCGTACTGCATGTCTACTTCTACAGTATCGTCCTCGCTTTGGAGGATCAGGCCTGCGCGTATCTTCGGATCTGCTTTGACCGATCTGACGCCGAGTTCCTTGGCCGTGAAGTCATCCTTTGGTGAGATGACCGCCTTGGGCTTGTCGATGACGGTCTTTGCCGACGCTACCATTTCTTTGTACTGCTCCAGCTTGATATCTCTGGGGGCAGACTCGAGGTCGGCAAGTACCGTTTCGAATGCCTTGGCAAGTATCTCTTTTCTCTTCGACAGGACGATCTTCTTGCTCTCCAGCTCTGCGCTCGAAAGCTCCTGGCGGTTGAGACGCTCAATTGCTTCTTTGAGTCTCTTGTCCTCTTTTTCTCTCATGTCGGATATCACCGCATCTGCCTCGGCCTGGATCGCCCTGACCTCTGCCTCGGCCTGCGATCTTATCTCGCCGGCCTGCCTGTCGGCTGATGCCGTGATCTCCTTCGTGACGTTATCCAATGCCATAAGAAGGCCTCAGACGCTTATACCATTACGAAGATTGCCATGATAGCGATAACAAGTCCGAAGATAACGATCGTCTCGGGAATGACCATGAAGATCATCGCTTTTCCGAAGATACCCGGATCCTCGGTTATGGCACCCACTGCCGCCGCTCCTACGTCCTTCTCTCCCATTCCTGCTCCGAGACCCGTAAGTCCGACAGCGAGCCCTGCTCCTATCGCGATAAGTCCGGTTCCTACATCTCCTTCCAATACCATTTTTATACCTCTTTATTAGTTTCTGCCTGTGTTAAAATTGTTCTAATGCGTTTTACCTTCAGCGGTTCGTATTTTATTCCGCCTCCGGCGAAGAACTTCGTCATCAGCTCCACGAACTGCAGCCTTAGTGCGTGCAGCCCCGCGGACAGTATTCCCAATGTCCATACCACCAAATGCAGGCCGGCGAACAACACCAGCCCGAGGATCAGCATACCTATGCTCGGCCAGACGACCGCATCTCCCATTCCCATTATCATGCCGAACGCTATGTAGTTGAAGGCCATTGCCATACCGGCCTTGGACATCCCAATGGCCGCTAAACGTGCGTAAGACAGTATCATTCCGACGATGCCCGGAAGTTCGAGTATCGCCATGATACCTTCTGTTTTGAAATTCACTACCAGTCCCACCAGGAGCATTGCCGCCCCTGCGGCCAGTATGTACAGCAGCGTACCTTCCAGAGGCAGCTTGCTGAACAGCATCTGTGTCAGTGCGTAGCAGAGCACCACCATTCCGACGAAGGTGATGATCCATCCGCCCTTCTCGAAGAAGGCGTGCTTGTTGTTGTGCTGCCTTCTTATGTTAAGGAATCCGCACATGTACCCGATGAAGATGTGGATTATACCGATGTAGATCGTCAGTTTAAGCAGCATGCCGACCTCTTCCCCGAGCTTCGACACTCCGTGCCCGTTGACCATCAATGCGCCGAACCAGTCGGGCATGTGGACACCCAGCAATCCTTCCCATGTCATGTGCAGCGGCGGTTCCCAGTGACCGATGAAGTGCATTCCGAGCGCTTCTCCGAAGAAGAAGAACCCAAAAAGGAATGCCCATATGCCTCCGAAGAACAGCACTGTGGCGATCGCGCGCCAGTCTTTGTGGTGTGTTACTTTAAGTCCATACGCTCCCAGTATGATGAAAGGTATGGCATAACCGCAGTCCCCTATCATGAAACCAAAGAACAACGGCAGGAAGAACATTATCAGGATCGAAGGGTCGATCTCCTGATATTTCGGCGTCGAGACCAGACTTGTGGCATACTCGAATTCCTTTGCTATTGCCCCGTTGTTGTTCTTTGTGGGGACCTTCTTGAATCTTTCCTCTGCTTTTTCCTCTTCGTGCAGGTTCCTGCCGCGGGTCTCTTCGAACTCGACATGGACATCATTGCCCAATCTCGATTCCAGCTCGGTCGATACGTACTGCACCTTGCTGGTCGGCACCCAGGCATCCATAATGTATGAGTATTCTCCGACAGCGATCCTTAGCGGGACCTCTCCCTTCTCGATCTCTATCGAAAGTTCCTCTTCCGATGCACGGAGGACGGCCTTATGTTTCATCTGAAGCGCTTCGGCCTCTTTCTCTACTGATTCCAGCTTGGCGCTGAGGTCTGCCAAGCCCTCGCTGGCCAGTACGACCGCCTCGGACACCGGCCCTTTCCCTTCCGGTACTTGTATCTCTACGAGACCGTACTCCGAAAGTATCGATGTGGCCTTGTCCTTGTCCCCGGCCCTCACGAACACCGCTGCAACTCCGCCTTCTTTCTTTTTGTATGAAACGAAGGCCTCTGAATCCGCGAGCGTCTTGAGCGCCTCGGACGGGTCCTCTTTGACTGACCCGACGATCACCGCCAGACTCTTGTACCCCCTATAGAGTTCAAGGTCCACCGGGATCGGTGTGAGAAGTTCTAAGCTCTTCTTCTTAGCGTTTAATTCAGTGATTCTCTGATTGAGATCACTCCTGACATCGAGTACCTTCAAAACCTCGGCCTCGATGCTCTCGACACTGCCAGATGATATCTGGCTCTTTATCTCCCCCACTGAAACCCTGGCTGTTTCGGTCTTCTCTCCTATTCCAAGCTCCTTCTCCATCGCCCTTACCTTGAGCAGCCTCTCGGCGGCCTTTTGGTTGGTGGGCATAGGGGTTCCGATGGACATGTTGTCAGTGCCGCTGGTGTGATCTATCAGGTGGAGCGCCCTTACGCTGTAGAAGGCCTCGATAGCCTCCTCCATGCGGGATTTGGTGCCCACGACCACGACCCTGCTCATCGACTCAGGAAGCGACATTTATGGTCCTCTCGAATTCTTCGATAAGAAAATCATTCACTTTCTGTATATTCTTCGCTGAAGACTTCTCAATGGACCTGGCCTCTTTCTCGCCTACTGCGAGGAATTCTTCCCTTTTCTCATTGAGGGCCTTCTGCTCAGCCGCGATGGCGGATTCGTAGTTGCCGCGCATTTCTGCCTCGGCATCCTGGATCCTTTTCACAGAATCTCTGCGGGCCTCTGCGACCGCTGTTTTTTTGTCCGCCTCGGCCTTTTCGACCTTGGCATCAGCATCCGCTTCAGCCTTTTTTATTTCCGAAAGTATGTCAGTTCGGCTCAATTTATACTCCCCGACTATTTTCCGAGCATTGGTATCGAGTGGGTGTACTTAAGCATGATTGTCTGTTTGAACGGTATTACCTTTAAGGGGAATTCGTTTGGCCCTCGGGAAAGCAGCGTACCTTTATATTTGTCTCAGAAAGAAGCTGTTTTGACAGGTCATCCACATACCCAGTCTTGTAGATCACTTCGATTATTCCGGAGTTGATTAGTATCTTCGTGCACATGGAGCAGGGGAAGGTCGTTGTGTACAGTGTGGCGTCTTTGACGCTCACCCCGAAATATGCGGCCTGTGCCACGGCGTTCTGTTCGGCGTGCACCCCTCTGCACAGCTCATGCCTTGTGCCCGAGGGTATGTTCAGCTGCTCTCTTATGCAGCCAAGGTCCTCGCAGTGCCTGGTGCCCTTCGGGGAGCCGTTGTATCCGGTCGACAGTATGTGTTTGTCCTTTACGATGACCGCCCCGACCCTCCTCCTGAC
>JAISPV010000040.1 GCA_031274665.1 Candidatus Methanoplasma sp.
GCTAACGGGAGCCGGTGAGACGTCGGTCTTCAGAGGCCATTCGATGTCTAGACAATAGGATCAATAATAGCAGAAGGGGCTCACTGAGTTGGGCGCTCAGGAAGTCACCTGATTAAAAAAACTGCGGTCACATAAAGATTATGTTTATATAGAAGAACAAACCATAACCCCCTCAGAGATTCCATAATAAAGAATGGAATAGATATTGGAGGCTTGAAAAAAATGGGCATGGGCAATGCACCGATCTTGATCCTCAGGGAAGGAACCAAGAGAGACAAAGGAAAAGACGCACAGTATAACAACATAACCGCCGCAAGGGCCATCGCCGACGCGGTAAGGAGCAGTCTCGGACCGAGAGGAATGGACAAAATGCTCGTCGATTCTATGGGGGATGTGGTGATCACCAACGACGGTGTAACCATCCTTAAAGAAATGGAAGTACAGCACCCCGCGGCAAAGATGTTGGTAGAGGTCGCCAAGACGCAGGACGCCGAGGTAGGGGACGGGACGACAACGTCCGTCATACTCGCCGGGGAGTTCCTCAAGAAAGCGACCGATATGATCGATGCGAACGTACACCCCACCATCATCACGGCGGGATACAGGCTCGCGAACCTCAAAGCGCAAGAGGTCCTCAAGAAGGTCTCGACAAAGGTGAGCATAAAGGACGACAAGGTCCTGAAGCAGATAGCCGAGAACGCAATGATCAGCAAACAGATAGGCGGATCGAGAGCGTTCTTCGCGGATATGGTGGTCGACGCTGTCAAAACAATAGTCGACAAGGACGCGAAAGGCAGATACACAGCAGACCTGAAGAATATCCAGACAGTCAAAAAAGCAGGCGCGAACATGGAAGAATCCCTGCTCGTAAAAGGCCTGATCCTGGACAAAGAACCGGTCTCCCCCTCCATGCCGAAGAAAGTGAACGGGGCGAAGATCGCAGTCATGGATGCGGCGTTCGAAGTTAAGAAGACGGAGATCGACGCAAAGATCCAGATAACAGACCCCTCGATGCTCTCGGCTTTCATTCAGGAAGAAGAGAACATGCTCAGGAAGATGGTCAAGCAGGTGAAAGATGCAGGCGCGAACGTTGTATTCTGTCAGAAAGGAATAGACGAGCTCGCACAGCACTTCTTTGCAAGAGAGGGCATCTACGCATGCAGGCGTGTCAAGAAATCAGACATAGAAAGGCTCGCAAGGTCCACCGGAGCGACCATCTGCAACAAGATCGTCGAACTCGGTCCGGAAGACCTCGGCTATGCAGAAACGGTCGAGCTGAAGGTGATCGAGGGTGAGGAAATGACATTCATCACCGGATGCAAAGAGCCCAAGACGGTGTCCATACTCGTAAGGGGAGGGACCAGCCATGTCGCGGATGAGGTGGAGAGGTCGCTCGTCGACGCATGGTCTGTGGTAAAGGTATCGATCGAGGAAGGAATGATCGTCACCGGCGGAGGGTCCACGGCGATGGAGATCGCCATGCAGCTCAGGGATTACGCGGCATCGGTAGGCGGAAGGGAACAGATCGCCATCGAGGCGTTCGCCTCGGCAATGGAGATAATCCCCACCACGCTTGCGGAGAACGCAGGTCTGGATCCGATCGACATCAACATCATGATGAGGAAGGAGCACAAGGCAGGCAACGTCAACGCCGGGCTGAACCCCTTCACCGGAAAGATCGAGGACATGCGCAAGCTCAATGTCATAGAGCCGTACAGGATCGGCAAACAGGCGATCAACTCCGCTACCGAAGCGGCAGTGATGATCCTCAGGATCGACGACATCATCGCATCTAACGCAAGCCCGCTGCCGCAATACGGCGACGGAAGCGAGATGCCCAACATGGACGATGATTAAACCACTAAACGGGGCCTCCGGCCCCATTCAAATTATATATAAACTAATCAGAAGGCCGACCAATGACTGAAAAGTCTAAAAAGAAGAAAGCTGAAGACGGGGGCGACACATCCGAAGAAAAGGAAGATGCTCTGGCCGAGGCGAACGCCAAGGCCGAAGAGTATCTCAACATTGCCAGAAGGCTTCAGGCCGACTTCGACAACTTCCGCAAGAGAACGGAGAAGGAGAACGAAGAGTTCAGGAAGTTCGCCGCAGCCGGCATGACAAAGAGCATGCTGACCATAGCGGACGACATGGACCGGGCATTGGGGACGGCGGAGGAAGAAACAGAACTGGTCGCGGGGATACGCGGAATAAGGAACAATCTGATGAAGATCCTGGAGGAGAACGGCCTCACAGAGATATCGACAGACTGTAAATTCGACCCGAATATCCACGAAGCGTTGTGTACGGTGGAAGGGGACGCCGACGGCGATATCGCAGAGGTGTTCCAAAAAGGATACCGTATGAACGACAGGATAATCAGGTATCCTAAGGTAAAAGTAACAAAGAAAAGGGAAGGTGAAGAAGAATGTCAAGAATAATAGGAATAGATCTCGGAACGAGCAACTCGGCCGCCTCGGTGATGGAAGGCGGAAGACCCACCATGATCCCCAGCGCAGAGGGGACCAGCGTCGGAGGGAAATCATTCCCCTCCTACGTGGCATTCACGAAGGACGGTCAGCTGTTGGTGGGAGAGCCGGCAAGGAGGCAGGCCGTCACGAATCCCGACGGCACGATAAAGAACGTCAAGAGGAAGATGGGGTCGAACGAAAAGGTGATCGCTCTCGGAAAAGAGTACACCCCCCAGCAGATATCGGCGTTCATACTTCAGAAGATAAAGAAGGATGCGGAATCATACCTCGGCGAGAAGATCGATAAAGCGGTCATCACCGTGCCCGCATATTTCAACGATAACCAGAGGCAGGCAACGAAGGACGCGGGAGCGATCGCCGGTCTGGAGGTCGTGCGCATTATTAACGAGCCCACGGCGGCCGCGCTCGCTTACGGACTGGATAAAAGCGGGACCGCTCAGAAGATAATGGTGTTCGATCTCGGAGGCGGAACACTCGATGTCACGATAATGGATTTCAGCGACGGTGTGTTCGAGGTCATATCGACATCCGGCGATACGCAGCTGGGAGGGTCCGATATGGACGAGATCCTCACAAAATATGTGCTCGGGCACTTCCAGAAAGAGACCGGTATAGACCTCTCCAAGGACAACATGGCGTTCTGGAGGGTCAGAGAGGCATGCGAGAAGGCGAAGATAGAGCTTTCCACCACCATGCAGACGGAGATAAACCTCCCCTTCATATCGTCTGACGCGGCGGGCCCGAAACACCTCATACAAACGATCACCAGAGCAAAGCTCGAGGAGCTCGTCGAACCCATAGTCCAGAGATGCAAGAGGTCGATCGACCAGGCGGTCTCGGATTCAAAGATGGCCGTCGGCGTGATAGACAAGATAATAATGGTCGGAGGTCCGACCAGGATGCCGATAGTGCAGAACTTCGTGGAGAGCATCGTAGGACCGAAGATACAGAGAGGGATCGACCCGATGGAGTGCGTCTCAATGGGCGCGGCGGTTCAGGGAGCGGTCCTCTCCGGGGACGTGAAGGACGTGCTGCTTCTGGATGTCACCCCACTTACGCTGGGGATAGAGACGCTCGGCGGGATCGCAACATCTCTGATAGAAAGGAACACGACCATCCCCACGAAGAGGTCGCAGATATTCTCCACCGCAGCCGACAATCAGCCGTCGGTGGAGATCAATGTCGTCCAGGGAGAGAGGAAGATGGCCTCGGACAACACATCGCTCGGAAAATTCACTCTCGAGGGGATCCTTCCCGCTCCGCGCGGGATGCCTCAGATAGAGGTCACCTTCGACATCGACGCGAACGGGATAATAAACGTCTCCGCAAAGGATAAGGGGACGGGAAAGGAACAAAAGATCACCATCGCGTCAAGCAACAAGCTGTCGAAGAACGAGATAGACAATCTTGTCAAACAGGCGGAGCAGTTCGCCGACGCCGATAAGAAAAAGTTAGAGTTCATCGAGACCAAGAACCAGGCGGAGACGGCCATCCATTCGGTGCGCAAATCCATGGATGAACTGGGAGAGAAAGTGTCCCAGGAGGAGAGAGCTTCCGTCGAGGCCGCGACAAGCGACCTTGAGAACGCGCTCAAAGGCAGCGACGCGGCAGCCATCAAAGCGAAGCTTGACGCCCTCATGAAAGCGATGGGCCCGATCAGCCAAAGGATATACCAGGATGCGGCGCAACAGCAGCAGGCCAAGGGCGAGGAGAACCCCGGGACATCCGAAGGCGGGCAGGAAGA
>JAISPV010000042.1 GCA_031274665.1 Candidatus Methanoplasma sp.
ATCCTTGAAACCATTCGTTCATATCAACTGTGCCGTGTCCGCGGACGGGAAGATCGCCGGCGTCGACAGGAAACAGGTTCGGATCTCGTCCGATGAAGACATGGTCAGAGTAAAAGAGCTCAGAAAGAAGTTTGACGCCATTCTTGTAGGGGTCGGTACCGTCCTTGCCGACGATCCGCACCTTACCGTCAAAGAACTCGATTATGATACGAATCCGATAAGGATAATAATAGACCCGCACGGCAGGACGCCTGACGATGCGTTGGTATTGGACGAGCGCGCACCTACTGTGATGATCACATCATGCGACAGAGAATGGGATTGCGAAGAGACCATGCGTTTTAAAGGTGAACTCTGTCTTTCCGAGATGCTCGAGACGCTTGCCGAGGAGATCGGTATCGAGAGCATCCTTGTCGAAGGGGGCGGGGAGACGATCGCTTCTTTTTTCAAAGAGGGATTGGTGGATGTGTACACGGTATTTGTCGGCGGACTGATCATCGGCGGAAGGACCGCACCGACACCTGCCGACGGAGATGGTTGGGTCTCCGAGGGCGGCATAAGGCTTGTGCTCAAGGACAGCACGGTCATGGGCAACGGGGTCGTCCTGACATTCGAGCCCGAGAAAGGATGAGCTCTTACGCCAATGCTTAATACTCCATACCAACTGACAGAATAAGAGGGTCGATCTTGAAAGTAAGAACAGACGGCGGGGTCAGGGACCTGAGGGCGGTATGGTTCGATAACGGGAAAGTGATGATGATCGACCAGAGAGAACTTCCGCACAAAATAGTGATCGCAGGCTTTGATGACCACAAGGATGTGGCCGAAGCCATTCGGAACATGACGACCCGGGGCGCACCTTCGATCGGTGCAGCCGCAGCATACGCCATGTGCCTGGCATCCCTTTCCGGTGCCGACCTTGATACGGCGTCACAAGAGATAAAGGCGGCGAGACCCACCGCCAACGACCTTTTCTTCGCGGTAGACCGCATGTTTTCCATTCTCAAGAACGGCTCGGACCCCGTCAAGGCCGCTAATGATTATGCGGATATGATCGTCGACAAGTGCACAAAGATCGGAGAGCACGGTTCGAAACTCATCAGGGATGGAATGACGATCATGACCCACTGCAACGCCGGTGCCTTGGCGACAGTTGATGTAGGCACCGCATTGGCCCCGATGAGGAGGGCGTGGGCAGACGGGAAAAGGTTCTTTGTGTATGCCTCTGAAACAAGACCCCGGCTTCAGGGTATGCAGCTCACCGCCTGGGAACTGGATCAGGAAGGCATTGACCATGCTGTGATCCCCGACGGGGCCTCCGCCTATTATATGGAAAAGGGCGTGGATATGATAATAACGGGCGCCGACCGTATCACAGCCAACGGCGACTTCGCCAACAAGATCGGGACCTTCGATAAAGCGATCGTTGCAAAACGTTTCGGCATCCCTTTCTATGTAGCCGCACCCGTTTCCACTTTCGATTTCAATACAAAGACGGGCAAGGACATCGAGATCGAACAAAGGTCCGAGAAAGAGGTAACGGAGATCTGCGGAACTAGGATCGCTCCGAAAGGATCAAGGGCCCTCAACCCTGCATTCGACGTCACTCCCGCAGAACTTGTCACCGGTTTCATAACCGAGAACGGGATATTGAGCCCAAAAGATATCAGAAAGGTGATGATCAATGAATGAACAGACCGCGCGCAACAAACTTACAGACATCTGCAAGCTTATTTATGATCGAAATCTCACCGTCTCCGCAGGAGGCAATATGAGTCTGCGCCTTAACGATAAAGAATTCATCATAACGCCCAGCGGCAGGAACAAAGGCCTGCTCAGGCCGGACGAGATGGTCTTGATGAATATGAAAGGAAAAACGCTTTCCGACGGAAGACCGTCCATAGAAAAAGGTTTCCACATCGCATTGTTCAAAGCGGATCCCGAGACCGCATCAGTGATACATTGCCACCCCCTTAATTGCACAATTCTTGCCGTCAGGGGTGAGAAGATAAGAAGTTCGCTTACTCCGGAAGGGGTAATCTTGTTGGGCGATGTTCCGATGATAGGTTATTTCACACCCGGATCGAAAAAGCTTGTGGAGGAGGTTGCAAAGAATTCGTCATCCAGGGCGATGCTCATGGAAAGGCACGGGGCTATAACGCAGGGCAGGACGCTTGAAGAAGCGTTCAACCGGATGGAGGAATTGGAATTCCAGGCAAAACTGCAGATCTTGGCCGGGAATGCGGACGAACTTCCCGCGTCCGAGGTCAGGAAACTTTTGAAGATGTGATCGCATGGCGGTACTTGTAACGAAGTGGTTCGGAGTTTTTCTGATAGACGAGAAGAATGGCCGAGTGATAGACAAAAGACTCATGCCGGGCAACCCCGATCTGATCGCAGAGAAGCTTGCATCCCTGCAGAGAGGCTCCATCCTTGAAGAAGAGAAGGAACTTGCGGGAAAGATGCCTAAGATATACGTGTCCAGCGCAAGACAGTCGGAACTCGGAAAACCTATGTTCTACGATTCCTCCAACCTTGACCCAAAGTCGTTCGGGTTCAGCGAAGACGTCATGCACAGAGCCATGCTGGGTCTTGGAAAACTAAGGACATCCGAACCTGTCCCGCGGGACAGGAACCTTGTGCATGCGATACGAGGATTGGACGATCTCATTGAGAGTGCCAACCTTTTGAACGAAAGGCTTCACGAATGGTACGGGATGCATTTCCCGGAATTATCGGACATCGCAAAGGACGACCGGTATGCGATGCTGATAGCCGAATACGGCGACAGGGAGAGCATCGCCAAAGAACTCGGTCAAGACATCACCTCCATCGGCGCCGACTTTGACGATGACGATCTGAAAGAGATGATGGGTCTAGCCGACACCCTGATCCGCCTGTACGAAGAAAAAGAAAGAATGGAGGATTACATCAAGGAGATAGCCTCGGCGGCCGCGCCGAACATGTGCGCCCTCATAGAAGCCCCTCTTTCGGCCAGACTCATTTCTTTGGCAGGAGGATTGGAGAGGCTGTCCACACTGCCTTCCTCCACCGTACAGCTTCTTGGAGCCGAGAAGGCAATGTTCAGGCACCTCAGGTCAGGCAAACGCCCTCCGAAGCACGGGGTCATTTATCAGCATCCCGATGTGCACAGGTCTCCTTATTGGCAGAGAGGCAAGATAGCCAGAGCTCTTGCGGGAAAGGTGCTCATCGCAGCGAAGATCGATGCCAACAAGGGAGAGTTCAGAGGGGACATCCTCAAAGAAGAGTTCGGATCGCGTGTCAACGACATCCGGGAACGCTACCCCGAAGCTCCGAAAAAGCCACAGAGCCAGAGTACTCCGAAGAAGAAACGCGGCAGTAGATCCAGGCGCTGAACGAAATCCACAAAATATATTTAAACGCGTGAAGGATAGGGACTTCAGATAAAAATGCTGCCGTTGCCCGATATTTCTCAGTTTGCCCCATTTTTCAGAAGGGAGCTGGACTACCGACCGGCGGCCCATGGTGGTTAAGAAAATGTGGGAAATGAAAGAGATCAGAGAGCTGAAAGTCGGAAGGTATGTCAACATTGACGAGTCCCCTTGTAAGATCATATCGATAAGCACCTCGAAACCCGGGAAACACGGGTCCGCAAAAGCCAATATCGAAGCCGCGGATATTTTCACAGGCGCCAAAAAATCAATAAATGCACCGGTGAGCACAAAGGTGCAGGTCCCTCAGATAGACAAGAGAAAAGGGCAGGTGCTGTCCATACAGGGCAACGAGGTCCAGATAATGGACCTTGAGACGTTCGAGAACTTCTCCATGGCCATCAACGAGGACCACGAGGGTCCCCTTGAAGAGGGCGGAGAGGTCATGTATATCGTCGCTATGGGCAAGAACAAGCTCCTGTAAGGTGGCACCCGTGCCATATGGGATCTCCTACGCCGGCGCAGAGTCCGATTACGACTCAGCGGATGTGTTCCTATTGGGCATCCCGTATGACCGTACATCCAGTTTCAGGTCCGGTGCCAGAGAGGCGCCTTTCCACATAAGGCGGGCATCGTATAATTTTGAGGAGATCCATTTCGAGCACGGCCTTGACCTTCCCCGCCTGAACATCTTCGACCAGGGGAACTGCGAGGACCCGTTCCTGCCCGAGGACATGATGGATGAAGTGAAGTTCTTCATGGCACCGGCCATAAAGGACAACAAGTTCACCATTGCTATAGGCGGTGAGCACTCCGTCAACATCCCGATCATACAATGTTTCGAAAAGAATGATATCGCCCTGATAACAATAGACGCCCATCTTGATTCCAGGGACGAATACCTCGGGACAAGATACAGCCACGCCTGCGTCACTAGACGCGCCGCGGAACATTTGGGTATCGAGAATGTCTTCTCGCTTGGAGTTAGATCTATCTCCAAAGAAGAATTGGAAAGAGACGATGTCATTCCCCATTTCACTTCTTATGAGATAAAAGAAAAAGGAATGGAGCGGGCGGTGAAAAAAGCGCTTGAGAGCGTCAAGAACGAGCGCATCTATCTTTCTCTGGATATAGACGGCATCGATCCCGCGTTCGCGCCCGGTACCGGCACACCGGAGCCTTTCGGCCTCGATCCGGTGGATGTGAAAAAGGCCATTGATATGATCGGGGGCAGGCTGGCGGGTGTCGATGTCACAGAGGTCTGTCCCCCCGCCGACCCTTCGGGTATAACATCGGTGCTTGCATCCAGACTGATCAACGAGGTCCTGGCTATCCGCTCGAAATACCTTAACTGAATCCTTGGTCAAGATACTCTTTGACCAATGTTTCGTACTTCTCCGCTCTCTCTTTTGCGGCCGCTTCGTCCTTTGATTCGGAAAAGATCCTGAACACGGGCTCCGTGCCGGACGGTCTGACAAGGACCCATCCGTCATCGAACAATATCTTCATCCCGTCCGTGTTGTCCATTCTTGCTCCGGCACTTTCGCCTGCGAGGTGGTCGAGGACGTTCTTTTTCATGCTGTGGGGGCATTCTATCTTTTTCTTCATTGTGTAATAGACAGGGAAATCTGATATCTGGCTCTTCAGCGGTCCATCCTTCACGATGCACTCCAGCATCTTTGCGATGGCCAGCCCGCCGTCCCTGCAATACTGATGTTCGGGGAAGATCAGTCCTCCGTTCTCCTCTCCGCCGAACACTGCCCCGGTCTCGATCATCCTTCGGGCGACGATAGGCGATCCCACAGCCGTATAGTCGATCGAACCGCCCGCCCCGTTCACGATCTCCTCGACGAGGGAGGAGGAACTGACCGGAGTGACGATCGACCCTTTCTTTTTCGAGAGGGCGTATCTCGACATAAGGGCCAGGCTCTTGTCCCCGCTGACATATTTACCGTCATTCGAAATGAAGACGCATCTGTCCGCATCCCCGTCGTGGGCTATACCCAGGTCGGACTCTGTGGCTTCTGTGAGCGAGATGAGATCTTTGAGATTCTCTTCCGTCGGTTCGCTTGGGTGTCCCGGGAACTCCCCTTGAGGATTGCAGTTGATCGTTATCGCCCTTACATTCAGTTTCTTAAGGAGAAGGGGGGCTGTCTCGTACGCTGCGCCGTTTGCGCAGTCGAGACACACTTTCAATCCCGCTTTCCTTATAGACTCCGAATCTACTTTGGAGATTATCGCATCGATGTATTCCTCTCCGGCACCTTTTATCCTGCCCATGTCCCCTATCTCGTTCCATGGCGCGCAGGGTATCTCCTTTGCGTATTGAGCTTCGATCTCCTCTTCCTCTTCCCGGCTTGCCTCGGTCCCGTCCGGCGAGATGCATTTTATCCCGTTGAACTGCGGCGGGTTATGAGAAGCGGTGATCATCACTCCCCCGTTCACGTTGCTGTGCGTTCTCACATAATATTGCAGCGCCGGAGTGGGCAGCACCCCCAGGTCGAGAACGTCGGCGCCTGCCGACATTATCCCCGACGACACTGCCGCCTTTATCATGTCGGCGGATACCCTCGTGTCGGTGGCAATGGCCACGGTCCCTCCCATCGCGATTCCGATGGCCTTACCCATCTGAAGTGCCAGATCGGAGGTCATATCCTCGTTGATGACCCCGCGCACCCCGTTCGTGCCGAAAAGCCTCTCGGGCAACTCAGATCCTCCTCGCGGCCATCATAATCGATATCGTATCGGCGCAGGTCTTGCACGTGTCCGCTGCCATCTCCAGAGTGAAGATCAGTTCCCTTATCAGCATCACGGCGCGCGGGTCCATGGGTGAGAGGTGTACCTGCTTTATACATGAGAAATAAAGCCCGTCTATTATTTTCTCTTGGTCATAGACCGCCTCTATGTTCCTGACGGTCTCGGTGGACGCGTTGTCCATGTTCTCGACTATCTTTACCAGATACTTTACTGCGGGTATCAGCTCGGCGGACATCTTGCCTATCTCTTTCCATATGTACTCCGGGACGAGCGCGTTGGTCTCTTTCAGAAGCTGTACGTGTAACGCCCCTTCTTTGCACCAGTTGGCTATCTGATCCATTTTTCTTATGAAGTGTATCAGGTCCTCTCTTTCCTGGACGCTGAGTTCGCCCCCGGAAACATCGGCGCAGAGCCTGTCCTCGATATTATCCGCTTCTCTCTCGGATATCATCAGTCTTTCTATGCACTTCATCGCACTTACCTGGTCCCCTTTCCCCATCGCGATCAGCGAGAGATCGAGCTCGGTCACAGCGTCCTGGACAGCCAGGCCGTGGCTCCTCGATCCCATTCTCACGCTTTCTTCCTTCCTCTTAGAGAACCATCCCATTATCTCTTTCTTATCACTCAAGTTTTATCGCCTCCTCTAATCCTTCTTCAGGTCTCGCAAAGACCTTTGTCGCTTTTTTGTTGAACACTAAAAACACCTTGTCGCCCACCGCCGGCACTTCGTCGTTCGATGAGACGTTGTAGTCGATGTAATCGCTGGTCTCGGCCAGCGTCCTTACTTTCCAGTAGGTCCCCATGAACACCACCCTGACCACTTTTGCCTCGAGACCGTCGTTCGCCGTATACACATTCTCCGGACGTACCGAGATGACGACCGGGTCCCCTTCGTCAAAATTGGATTTTGCCGCCCTCACGTTCAGGCCTCCTCTGAGCCTTACCACGGTCTTTCCGGTCCTGGTCTTGCCGGCGACCGTACATTCCAAGAGGTTGGTCTCTCCGATGAAGTATGCGGCAAATATCGATGCGGGGTTCCTGTACAGGTCCAGCGGCGTCCCCACCTCATGTATCCCTCCCGCCCTCATGAGGATTATCCTGTCCGATACGGCCATGGCCTCCTCCTGGTCGTGGGTGACGTGAAGGACGGTGATCCCCAGTTTTTTTACTAATCTTCTTATCTCATATCTGAGTTCGACGCGGACCCTGGCGTCCAGCGCCGAGAGCGGCTCGTCCAGCATAAGCATCTTGGACCCTGACGCCAATGCCCTTGCAAGCGAGACCTTCTGCTGCTCTCCGCCCGAAAGTTCGGAAGGGAACATCCCCGCCCGGTCGAACATCTTCACTAGTTCCA
>JAISPV010000108.1 GCA_031274665.1 Candidatus Methanoplasma sp.
AGCATGCACATCGATGACCTTGCTCCGTTCTTCTCAAGGGTCTCTATCGCATCAGCCACTGCCGATCCTCTTACCCCCGCTTCCGACGAGAATCTGTTGGATATCTCGAAAAGCAGCTCTTTTGTTCCGCGCCCGATGAATTCACCGATCGCGGGGCCGCCTGCGCCGCATATCTTTTTCAGTCTGTTCTCGTCGCCCAGGACCCGGGATGTGCTCAGTTTCTGACCCAGTACCGCCAGGGTCAGGTTTTTGAAGGCTATCCCCGGATCGATCACATGCCCGAACGGCGGCAGCCCCTCTTTGATCCTTATCGGGACGTCCCCCTCGTGCATCAGCCCCGCAACATCCCCCAGCCCTCCCCCGCAGACAACCTCCGCGATGTGTGCCGCTTCGAACGCCTCCGCCCTGCTTTTGCCTGTGATCTCGGCAACGCATAAGGCGGCCGCTATTGCTCCGGACGCACTCATCCCGAATCCCTGTTCCAGTGGGAGGCCGCACTCGACATCCACATTGAAATTGCGGCAGGGGGCCATATGTTCCAGCACATGCCGGGTTATCTTTGCCTCATCGGCCTTTCCGTCGATCGTTATCCTTGTGCCGCTTTTGATCTCATCCATATGCACAGTGGTGCCGGACCCGAGCCTTATGCCTACGCCTGTGGACCCTTTCTCCAGGATGTTGTCTGAATGGGCCGGCTTGAAAAAACAAGTTATATGCGCCGGGCAGAACGCAGAGGTCATAATATTTCCGCACAGTAGTTCAGTATCCCGTCGGATACCTCGATCTTCGTGCCGGTTATGTTCTTCGACGGCCTTTCGGTGACCAGTATCACCGAGGATGTGGACCTGCCGGCTACATCGATGTCGTTTGCTACCACTGCCTTCAGGTCATATTCTTCCATCCTTTCCCTTGCTCTTTTCTCAAGTTCGGCCAGGCTGAACCCCGATTCCGCTTTGAACCCGATGACGTTCCTGCATTTCTTTCTGACCAGCGGAAGTACTTTGGGAACGGGCTTCAATTTTATATCGAAAGGTTTGTCACTTGGTATCTTTCCCTCTTTCTTCTCCGCGGGGGCAAAGTCCGCCAGCGCCGCGGGCATTATCACAAGGTCATGGTCTATCATATCGACCATCTTCACAAGTTCGGATACGGTAGAGAACCTTTTTGTCTTAAGGAAATCCGGCATTGTAACGCTGCATCCTCCCATCCACAGCTCCACATCCGCCCCCCTCTCAAAAGCGCGTTTTGCAAGTGCCAGAGCCATCTGGCCGGTGGATCTGTTGGTGATCATCCTCATCGAGTCGATCGGTTCTTCGCTCCTGCCTCCGATCACGAGTATACGGCGTCCGGGAAGATCGTTCTTTGACAGAAGCCTCACCGCCCAAGATACGATCTCGTCCTTTGATGCGGCCTTCGCCCTTACCCCGTCCTTGTGCGGCCCGATGATGTGAACTCCCCATTCCGCAAGACATTCGATATTCCTCGATACCGCGGGATTGTTGAACATGAGCTCATGCATGGCAGGCGCGACCGCGACGGGTATGTTTCCGCCCAGTGCGATGGTGGCCATTGACGTTACGGCCGTATCGTCTATTCCCTGCGCCATCTTCGATATTGTGTTAGCGGTCGCCGGATAGACGATGAATAGATCGGCCGCGGACGGATCGCCCAGATGGGTCACGTGTTCCGTCTGCCCCGTGAGTTCGGTTATGGGCCTTATGCCCGCCGCGAACTCTATCGCGTCGGGCGCTACGAGCTTTACCGCACTGGGGGTCATCACGGGGATCACTTTCGCTCCGTGCCTTATCAATTCCCTTATCACGGAGAAACACTCCGTCGCGGCTATGCTTCCGGTTATTCCGAGTACTATCGTTTTTCCTCTCAGTCTGCTGCTCTTCTCGCAGAATATCTCTTCTGACGGGTGCATCACATCATCTCCTTCAACTTTGCGATTATTTTGTCGGCTTTTTCGTTCTGGCTCTCTTCCGCGTCCATTATCATGAAGCCGAATTCGTCGGCAAGCCTCAGGTATTCTCTCCTGGTGTTCTCCAGAAAATGGGATTCCTCGAATTTGCTTAGTTTCCCTCTTCCTACGATGCGGCCCAGGCCTTTCTTCGCATCGATATCCAGAAGCACAGTGAGATCGGGCGTGGTCATTATCGGTAAGTTGAGCGATATCAGCCACTCCCTGTCCAGCGCCTCTCCGTTGAGCCCCGAGGATTGGTATGCGACCGTGGAAGCGAAATATCTGTCGCATATCACTATCTTTCCTTCTTCTTTCCACTTAAGTATCTTTTCGGTATGGACGGCGCGGTCGGCCGTGAACAGAAGGGCCTCCGCCTTCTGCGAAATGCCTCTTACCTTCTCTTCCCTGATGAAATTCCCTATCTCGTCGCGGGTCGGTTCCTGGGTGACGATCACGCTGCGGCCTTCTTCCGTGAGCCTTCTCTCTATGGCCTTGCACAATGTCGATTTCCCTGACCCGTCTATGCCCTCGATGACAAGGAACGCTCCTTTCAGTGACCCACTCTCCGTGAGGGTATCATATCTGCCTTTAATACCGCTTGCGTTGACGTTCAACCTCTCCAGAAGTGTGTCCAACGATTCTATGTCCTTGACATATTTCTTGCAGAGGAATGAGAGCTTCGCCCTTATCTCATTGTTGTATCCCAACCCCAGAGAAGATAATTGCCGTTCGAGTTCACGAGCGATCGTTCCGCCTCTGCGGTCCCAGTCCGTCAATATCACGGCCTTGCCGCCGTTGCCGAACACATATTCGGCGGCCTTCATGGGCCCGCCCTCTGACTGTATCATGAAAATATTACCGAATATCCCGATCGAGTCCAGGGCCTTTTTGTCCTTGAGCCCTTCTACCAGAATTATGTGGTCTTTGGAGAGTTCCGTGAGGTCCTCGAGTACTTTTTCTATTTCGGCGAGCCTCTCTTCATCATTCATCTGATCTCCTCAGCTTTGACAATATTTTTTCGGGATCGCCTTCGATGAAGACGGTCTTCTGCCTGCTCGTGTGCCCCGATATGACCAGGGAAGGACATCCCGTTACCTTGGAGAACACGTCCTCAAGCTCTTTGTTCGCCTTTCCGTCAAGCGGCGGCGACCTCACTTTGACGATCAGTCTCTTTCTCCAACCGTCGATGCCCTCCATGCCCGATCTGTCGGACCTGGGGGAGACCAGCACATCCACTTCTACTCCCGTTCCTCTGATCCTTACTGCGTCTTCGATCGACATTTGCTGTACGTTATCTCGGTCAATCGTTATCATTATTTTCATACGGGGCCGCTTCCTC
>JAISPV010000124.1 GCA_031274665.1 Candidatus Methanoplasma sp.
CTTCTTGAATATCTTCCTTATCGCCTGTTCCGACTCCCCCATCCATTTGCTCGCTATCTCGGGGCCGCTTATTGAAATGAAGTTTGCGCTGGATTCGTTCGCCACGGCCTTGGCGATCAGCGTCTTGCCGGTGCCCGGAGGGCCGTAGAGAAGCACCGCCTTCCCCGGGTCTATCCCGAGTCTCTCGAACGACCTGTTCTCTTCGGTCGGAATGAACACCTCCTCGATCTCTTTCCTTATGTGTTCCAATCCGCCGATGTCCTTCCATCCTATCTTCGGTATGTCCACGAAGACCTCCCTCATACCGCTTGGTTCGATGTCTGCTAACGCATCGGCAAAATCCGCCATGCATACCTTCATCGTTTCGAGCGTCGACTGCGGCACCGGTTTATCAAGGTCCAGTTTCGATATGTGCTTGCTCAGGCATTTCATCGCGGACTCTCTCGCAAGCGATGCAAGGTCCGCTCCGACGAACCCGTGGGTCATGGCAGCGAGCTCCTCGATCCTCACGTCATCGGATAACGGCATGTCCCTCGTGTGCACCTCCAGAATACTCTTCCTTCCCGACACGTTCGGGACGCCGATCTCTATCTCACGGTCGAATCTCCCCGGCCTTCTTAGCGCGGGGTCTATCGAGTCTTCCCGGTTGGTCGCGCCGATGACTATCACGTCGCCTCTGCCCCCCATCCCGTCCATGAGCGTCAGCAGCTGTGCGACGACCCGCCGTTCCACCTCTCCGTGCGTCGATTCCCTGCTGGGAGCTATCGAATCGATCTCGTCGAGGAAAATGATGCTCGGGGCCTTTTCCTCGGCCTCCTCGAATATCTTCCTGAGCCTTTCCTCGCTCTGGCCGTAATATCTGCCCATTATCTCCGGCCCGCGGATAGAATAGAACGATGCGCCGGACTCGTTCGCGACGGCCTCTGCGATAAGGGTCTTGCCCGTTCCTGGGGGCCCGTACAGCAGCACGCCTTTCGGTGCGGATATCCCCATGCGGTCGAACAGTTCGGGATGTTTGAGCGGGAGCTCGATCATCTCCCTTATTCTGCGAAGTTCGTCATCCAGCCCGCCGATGTCATCGTATGTCGTGTAACCGGTGCTTACTTCCGAATCCTTTTTGACCGGTTCGTTTTTTAATATTATCTCGGTGTCGGGCCCGACGACGACGGGTCCTCCCGGCGCCGTCGATGTCACGTTGTACGTTGCTCTGTTCCCCATAAGCGCTATGTTCGGTATCATCACATCCATGCCCGCGATGAGCGGTCTCCCGACCAATCCGCTCCTGAACGCGCTCTCGGCCCCTTCCTCGTATCCGATCCTCTTGCCCTCGGATATCATCGGGCTCAGCACCACTTTTTGGGCAAGGCCGGGTTCGCATTTCCTTATGCGGACGGTCTCGTCCACACTCACCCCCGCACTTGTCCTTGTAGGGCCGTCGATCCGGATGAGTTTCATGCCGTCGTCGCCGGACTCCCCTTTGAATATTTTTGCAACGACGGTCCTTTTGCCTATTATCTCGATGACGTCACCCAGATCGAGGCGGAGGTATCTGCGGGATTCGTTGTCGATCCTCGCCCTCCCGTATCCCGCCTCCGACTGCCTCTCGGCCATCGCGACCTTGAGCTCAAGGAATTTGTTCATCGTCCCACGGATATCGTTAAAGATATTTCATTTGATTGTCCCGTTGCACGCTGTATGAACGTTTACTCTGCGAGACAGATAAAAGTCAATAAAAACAGCGTGTTGGCACATATATCTGGTTCAAAAGCCTTAATATAGGTGCGTGCGTTCTTCTTTTCTTACTATGAAAGCCCTAGAAAATCCGTTTTCGAAGCTGAAAGATGCCGTTGTTGTCACAAAGATGCCCCGTATCCAGCAGGAACTTACCGCGTGCCTGCAGTGCGGATACTGCATTAGCGTCTGCGAGGCCCATGAACAGACGCCTTGGGAATCAGTGACGCCCAGAGGAAAGATATACTATCTCAACCAGCTCAGCAACAGAGGAGGAGTGGATAAGCTCCTCGGAAGAGAGGTCTCTCTCAGCCCGTATTTCGTCGACGCCATGTACAGGTGTACGGGGTGCGGGAACTGCGAGGCCGTGTGTCATGCGAACATACCGCTGGTCGAGTTCTGGGAGACCGTCAGAAAATGGATGGTCGACGAAGGCGCAGGCCCGATGACCGCCCACAAGGGCATGGCGAAGAAGGTCGGGGAGGTCCACAACCCGTATGGGGAGCCGCCGTCCAAAAGAGGGGACTGGTGGCCGGAGGACGTAAAGAGATCCGAGACGCCGGAAGTGCTGTTCTTCGCCGGATGTACCGGAGCATACAGGCAGCAGACGCTGCCCCAGACCGGCGTGCGCATACTTGCCAGAGCAGGAGTGACGGTCAACACGCTCGGTACGGAGGAGTGGTGCTGCTCGTCACCTTTGCTGAGGACCGGCACCCACCGGCATTCTCTTGAATGCACCAGGAAGGCCGTCGAAGGAGCGGACGGAATGGGCGCAAAGGATATGGTCATGACGTGTTCGGGCTGCTACAAGACCGTCTCCACCGATTTCGGGAAGTTCTACGCCAAGGCCGGCCAGAACGTGTATCATCTTTCTCAATACGTGGAGAAACTGATCGCGGAGAGGAAACTTCCGATCAATCATGAATTCAAAGCAAAAGTTACGTACCACGACCCATGCCACATGGGAAGGCACATGGGGGTCTTCGACGCCCCGAGGAACGTCCTGAAAAAGATCAAGGGCATAGAACTCGTGGAGATGACCCGCACCAAAGAGAACTCGAGATGCTGCGGCGCCGGAGGCGGATACAAGAGCCAATACAACGATATGGCCGTGAACATCGCAGCGGAGAGGATCAGGGACGCAGAAGAGACCGGAGCGGAGATCCTTGTGACATGCTGCCCGTTCTGCGTGGTGAACCTGACGCAGGGAGCAAAACAGATCAATTCCAAAATACAGGTCATGGACCTTGCGGAGATACTCCTGAAGGTCACCGAGCCGGCGGAGGCAAAACCGCCGGAGGACAAGAAACCCGAACCGCCGAAAGCAAAGGCGCCGGAACCCTCTGGCGAGACGGCGGTCGCCGTAAAAGAGAGACCTGCCCCGCCCGCAGTGATCGAGGTGCCTAAACCGGCAGTGACCGAGGCCCCGAAAGAAGCGGTCAAACCAAAGGTAGAAGCGCCTAAGCCTGAGCCGGCAGTGACCGAGGCCCCGAAAGAAGCGGTCAAACCAAAGATAGAAGCGCCTAAGCCTGAGCCGGTGAACGTGCCCGCACCAGCACCGGAAGCTGTCGAAGAAGAGATGGGCGAGGACCTCTGGACGGATAACTCTCCCGAAGCGCTTGTCCGAAGGGCAGCCTGGAACAAGGGTCTCAGGTGCAGGAAGGATTACGGACCGCTCAACATACAGGTCGCTTTCGTCAAATCGAAGGTGGCTGTGTATGTGCTTGCAGAGGGAAAAGTGGATGCGGGTGCCAAAAAGGAACTGGAGGAGGACGGATGGATAGTCCTGTCCTTCACGGAGAGCAGCATCACCGACGGCGAGGCCCAGGCGGTCGAGATCAAAGCGGCCGTCAAAGAAAATCTGAAAGCGATCCGCAAAAAGAAAATATAAACCATCTGCCGGGGTATCCCGGCGCATTCATTTTTTATGAGACTAAGAAGATGTCGTTCGATAAACTCAGCCAGGAACTTATTTCAGTTCTGAAGGAACGTGGAATAACGCAGCCGACCGACCCTCAGAGGGACGTCATCCCGATGATACTTTCCGGAAAGAACGTCCTTTTGGTGGCGCCGACCGGCATCGGGAAGACCGAGGCAGCGATGCTTCCGATATTCGATTCCATTTTCAGGACGAAAGGGAAAGACGGGGTGCGGTGTCTGTACATCACACCGCTCAGAGCGCTTAACCGGGACATGCTGAAAAGGATGGACGAATACGGCAAAGCGCTGGGCGTATCGGTAGGAGTGAGGCACGGCGATACTACACAGGCAGAGAGGAACAAACAGTCCCAAAAAGCGCCTGAGATCCTTATAACGACGCCGGAAACACTGCAGGTCCTTTTTACCGGCAAACGGCTGAGAGAGCACCTGAAGAATATCGAATGGGTGGTGATAGACGAGATACATGAACTGTCTAGCACTGAGAGAGGCGCGCAGCTCGGCGTCGCCTTGGAGAGGCTGGCAGAGATAAGCGGAGAATACCAAAGGATCGGTCTATCCGCGACAGTCGGGGACGTCGAGGATGTGAAAGAGTTCCTTTCGGGCGTTGGCAGGAACGTCATCCTGTGCAAGCATGACACTCACAGAGAGTTCGATATCGTCGTGGAATGTCCGGTCCCTGACGAGAACGACTCTGTACTCATTGACAAACTCCAGAGCGACCCGGACATCTTGGCCGTGATGAAAAGAGCCAGACAGCTGATCGAATCCGGGAGGTCCACGCTGCTCTTCGTGAATACAAGGGAGACGGCCGAGTGGCTTGCGGCAAGGTATCACCTCTGGGATGAGAACCTTTCGATAGACGTCCACCACGGCTCCCTTTCGAAAGAGAACAGGATGGCCATCGAGGACAGTTTCAAGAACGGTGATCTTAAGGCCGTTATCGCGACCTCCTCTCTGGAGTTGGGGATCGATATCGGGTCCGCCGATCTTGTGATACAATATAATTCCCCGAGAGAAGTGTCGCGGATGATACAGCGTGCCGGGCGTGCCGGGCACAGGATGGGGGAAGTGATACGATCGGTGATACTCGCGACGTCTCCGGACGAGATCGCGGAAGCGCTCGTCATCGCAAGGAGAAGCGATGCGAAGGAGCTCGAATATTTCAGAGGACGTAAGAATCCTTTCACGGTGCTTGCGAACCAGCTCATCGCGATGACGATGAGCGGCCGTACGGACAGAGACCTTGCATATAAGATATTCAGAAGGTCGAACTCGTTCAAGACCCTTGCACGGTCTGACATGGACGATGTTCTGGAACAGTTGAAATCCATCAAATTGGTATTCGAGGACGAGAACGGGTTCAGGCGTTCGAAGAAAGGTATGCAGTACTTCTACGACAACATCTCCATGATCCCTGACGAAAGGACATATCTTGTCAGGGACATAAGCACAAGAGGGGTCATCGGGACCCTGGACGAAAGCTTTGTGGCATCCTTCGCCGAACCGTATGCGATGTTCATCGCAAAAGGCAGGACCTGGAGGATCGTAGAGATGAGAGAGGACGAACTCCTCGTCGAAGAGGCGGGGGACGTCGGGTCGGTCCCGTCCTGGGCGGGTTCCGACATACCTGTTCCTTTCGAGGTCGCCATGGAGGTCGGCAGGATGCGCCGGAAGATGGAACTGGAAAGATACCCCGGAGATGAGAACAGCTGCAAAAGGGTCGTCGAATACATAAACGAACAGAAGGAAAGATGGCCGGTCCCCGCCGACACGACCGTGACACTTGAGACGGGTGACCGTCTGGCGATATTGAACTGCTGTTTCGGAAGCAGGGTCAACGAAACATTCAGTAAAATATACTCGGCCCTGCTGACCGCGCGCCTCGGAGAGAGCGTCGGCGTATCGACGGATGCGTACCGCATCATACTTGAACTTCCCCGGAACGTCGACAAAAGACTCCTGGAAGATACGTTCAGATCGATCAGACCGGGAACCGTGGAAGCGCTGGCCAGGATCACCATCCTCAACTCGACGTATCTGAAATGGCGTTTCGTTCATGT
>JAISPV010000019.1 GCA_031274665.1 Candidatus Methanoplasma sp.
CCAATATCAGCAGCATAAGCACCGTATAGGCAAGCATCGCCTTGTGCTGGCTCTGATTGTACCTTTTGGCGAGTTTTCCGATAGTGACGAGCCCGATCATGAAGAAGACGGCCACTTCCGCGACGAATGCGATATCGTAACCGAACGGGGTTGCCGCAAAAAGTCTCGGCAGCGCGATGAACACCAGCGCGAACGGCGGATACTCCGTTTCCGGGATGTTCCCGCCGATCAGTTCGTCGGCGTAAGGGAAATAGACCTTCATCACTTCGGCCTCTACCCCCGTCCTGTAGAGTATCAGGAGATATAGGGCCAAAGCCGCGACGAATATCGATCCCAGGATCAGCTGATATCTTCTGACCCCGCCGGACATCGTTTTCATATACTATCCTATAAGAAGTAATAATATTAATTAAACATGTCCAAAAGTGCCCTGAACGCCTCTGCGCGCAAAAAAATCCGTGCTTGCCCAACGCTTATATACACCTTATATGTTGGTTCCCTCAATTCTTGCACAGGTGATAAGAGATGGAAGAGATTTTATGCAACGTAGAGTTGGTGAAAGACAACAACGACTTCGTGGCTAGGATACAAAGCGATCTCGGCGGGATGAGAGAGTACAAATCATCAAGTTTCGAAGAGGTACTGGAACAGCTTATGATTGATCTGCAGGAAGAGTTCGAGTCGCTCTGAACAGGGTGAGTACAATGGCAGACCACATCAAACAAGTAATAGACATTTTAGACAATCTCGCCGAGGATACCTCGGTACCGCGAAACATCAGAAAAGGCGCCACAGACGCAAAAGCAAGACTTCTGGACACAAAGGACGCAATGGACGTGCGCGCCACAAGCGCCATAATCATACTGGACGACCTTGCCAACGATCCCAACATCCCGCTCCACGGAAGGACGTTGATCTGGAACGTAATAAGCCAATTGGAAGTTCTTAACGCCTCGCGCAACTAAACGCGAGCTTTTTAGACGGTTGTTCCGAGGCTGTGCCAAAAAGTTCCGGAATAACGAGAGCACATCCTTCTGTTCTTCTCCGGTATGCAGAACTTGGCGTTTCGGCTGCTTAGAGGCGGCAAACATTTTTACCTCATTCTTTGTAGGAAAATACAGACGCATCGCAATCAATATACATTGTCAGTTTACTTCCCACCCCGTTACAATGACAAAAAAAGGACCATTGCGATCGGCCCCGACGGGGGACCATTGATGCTTGCCGCCGATCCGACGAAGGAACTTTTTGGTTTTTTAGATCATATTGCAGAGTTAGTGAGGACAAATGAAGTGATCGAACTCCGTGTCGCAGACTATTGCCCGAGAACAAAGAAGGAACTGGACGGTCGCTCGGAGATCTACGATCGGGCCGATCGTTCTTTTTCGTTTCTCAGCGCCGCCATCAAGTATTGGTGCAATGGTTACATCGACTGGGCAGATGCCGATGAGAAGGGCGTTGCGGTGCTGCGGATGTACCGCATCAGCATGTGAGCGCCGTTCTGAGGGAGCGATCGTACTGTCTCCGGGATGCTCCTCGAATAAGGCCTTATTCTTTTGAGACGCTTTGAGGTTTTACGTTCACTCCCACTCTATCGTGGCAGGAGGTTTGCTGGTAATGTCGTAGACCACGCGGTTGACCTGGTCCTTCATCGTGCCGGTGATCCTTGCCGAGATCTCCTCAAGCACATCCATCGGTATTTTCGCGCATGTGGCCGTCATGCCGTCCTTTGAGCATATCGCCCTTACCGCTATGGTCCTCCCGTATGCTCTCCTGTCCCCGTGAACGCCGACCGACCTTGTAGGCAAAAGAACGGCGAAATACTGCCAGGGAAGGTCCATCCTTCCTCCGGCGGCGGCCTTTTTGATCTCGTCCTCAACGATGAAACAAGCTTCCCTTACCACCGCGATGTTCTCGGGCGTGACCTCGTCTAGACATCTGACCGAGAGTGCGGGCCCGGGGAACGGCTGCCTTTCCGACGACCTTACTCCCAACGCTCTCGCGACCTCCCTGACCTCCTCTTTGTAAAGGTCCCACAGCGGTTCGACAACTGTCATTCCCATCTCTTTGGGAAGACCGCCGACATTGTGGTGCGATTTTATTGTGTGCCTCACATCGTCCCCGGACTCTATCCAATCCGGTGCGATCGTCCCCTGGACAAGATATTCCGCGCCGAATCCCTCGGCTTCCCTCTCGAAGACCCTGATGAACATCGCCCCGATGGTCTTCCTCTTCTTTTCCGGGTCCGTCACACCCTTTAGGGATGCGAAGAACTCCTCTGCGGCGTCGACGATCTTGAAGCTTATCCCCATTTCCTTGAGCATGCCGCGCACCTCTTCGGTCTCTCCTTTCCTCATCAGCCCCGTATCCACGTATACGGCAAGCAGCCTGTCCCCTATGGCCTTGCTTGCGAGAGCGGCCGAGACCATGCTGTCCACTCCCCCCGAGCATGCGATTATCGCTTTGCCGGGGATCTTTACCTTGATGCTCTCGACTGCGTCCTTGATGAAATCATCTGTTCCCTGCATCAGATACCACCTGTTTCGAGTCCATCTCCACCTTTTCCGCCATCTCTTTTCTGTAATCTTTCATTTTTTCCGAAAGTGCCGGGTCCCGAAGGCCCATTATCTCTATCGCCAGTATCGCCGCGTTATCGCCCCTGTCGAGGCCCACCGCCGCGACCGGTATTCCGGGGGGCATCTGCACTACCGATAACAACGCATCAAGGCTCACATCCCCGCTGACAGGAACGCCGATGACCGGCTTGCAGGTGTGCGCTGCCACTACTCCCGGTAAAGCGGCGGACAATCCCGCGATCGCTATGAAAACATCGGCCTCGGACCCGCTGACGAGTTCATGCACCCTTCCTGGCGTTCTGTGCGCGGATGCCACTGAGATCTCGTATTCCACGTCGAATCTTTTGAGCAGAGCGGTTGCTTTCTCGGCTATGGGCAGGTCGCTCTTGCTGCCCATTATAATGAATACCTTTTGCATTGAATAAGTCCACTCAATTGAAGAATAAAAACCCACCGTAGGGAAGAGAGACATAGATGTTTAGATAGGACTTTACCTGTTCCTTCAGCTTTTGAGCACAACTACCAAAAAGATGCCTATGGCGATAAGGGCTCCGACCAGAACGGCGATCAGATTGACGATCGCTTCGCGCACGACGTCCCATGCGTGGACGCTGCAGAAGGGCTCTATGTCGCTGAACCCCACCAAATATGCCCACACAAAGCCGACAATGAGTCCGACAGCGAATATTACCCCCCCGTATGTCCTGTTCTTTCCAGCTCCGAAATATGCCGAGAAGATACCCGCTACCATCATGACCAGTGCGAACACAAAGATTATGATCGTCAGGAAACTCCAGATATCAAGATCCATTTTTCTAAACCTCCATTTCAATTCGCGATGACGAATATGGCTGGCAGTGATAATCGGTTGTTATTATTAAACTTTTATCAGCGACCGGCGGCGGCGGTCGAAATTCTTTTTGGTGGATATTATATCCAGCCATGAAAAGCATGTGTCTGAATGCAAGATATTATGTTATATGTATGAAACGTTCTCATTATTAAACAAAACCCAAATCTTTAAATATAACATGTATCTACTGCTCTATATTAAGGAAAGTCTTCTTGGGAGAGACAAAGACATGGAGTTTTTAGGGATAATAGACAGGGCCGCCGGCGATGACAAGATTATCGTCATCGGCACTGCAGATGTCCCAGATCTCGGAAGTCCTGTCTTTGATTCGGGTAAGAACAAGATCGGGACTGTCAAGCGCGTGTTCGGACCAGTCAACGAGCCGTTCATTACCGTTGCGGTCGAGGACGCCGCAGCCTTGAGAGGCCTCAGGAACAAGGAGCTATACACAACAAGGAGAACTCAAAATGGCAAAGACAAGAGAAGGAACAGAAGAGATTGAGGTCTGCCCGGAATGCGGAAGCCACCATCTTGTGCGCGACTATGAAAGAGGAGAACTCCTGTGCGAGGATTGCGGATTGGTCTTGGACGACCAATTCATAGACCAGGGGCCGGAATGGAGGGCCTTTGATGTTGAACAGGGAGAGAAAAGGGCGCGTACCGGCGCCCCGATGACATACACCATCCATGACAAAGGGCTCTCGACGGAGATATCCTGGAAGAACAAGGACAGCTACGGAAAGAGCATCCCCACCCGGAACAGGGCCCAGCTGTACAGGCTGAGGAAATGGCAGAGAAGGATCCGTGTCTCCAACGCGACCGAGAGGAACCTTGCTTTCGCGCTTTCCGAGCTTGACAGGAT
>JAISPV010000069.1 GCA_031274665.1 Candidatus Methanoplasma sp.
GAGAGGATCATACTTCAATTCGCTGGGATCGGATGAAGAATACAAAGGAAGCAGAGAGGGCAGGAAGAAACTCATTGTTCTGGATGAAGCGGATAATCTTTTCGGGAATGCCGACAGAGGGGCCCTTCCCGCCATCAACGAGCTCATAAAAACGACAAAACAACCCGTTATACTGATAGTGAACGATTTTTTCGCTCTGTCAAAAAAAAGTTCTGCCATAAAGACCGATACCGTCCAGATAACGTTCAGAAGACCTACCGAGAGATCGATCGCCGGTACATTGAAAAAAATAGCCGCCCTCGAGGGGCTGGCAGCCGATGAAGAAGTGCTTGTGAAGATCGCCGAGAATTCTAACGGTGACATGCGGGCTGCCGTAAGGGACCTTGAGGCGCTCTCCTGCGGAAGAAACTCCATCGACGTTTCGTGCACAGAGGGTCTGCAGGAAAGGATGATCAAAAAAGATATGTATGCGGTCATGGAAAAGATGTTCAGAAGCAATGACCCATTTGGTGCAAAGAGGACATTGTCGGATGTGGACGTGGACCCCGAGACGGCAATGGTCTGGATAGACGAGAACCTCCCGTACGAATACAGCGATCCTGGTAACTTGGTGAGAGGCTACGAGAAGCTCTCGAGAGCGGACATATTCCTCGGAAGGGTACGCAGACGTCAATACTACGGGATGTGGTCTTATGCAAGCGATATGATGACCGCCGGGGTATCTGTGGCAAGGATGGGCGGCAAGACCGCCCATGAAAGATTCAGATTCCCGGCATATCTGACAAAGATGTCAAGGTCCAGATCGGTAAGGGCGTTGAGATCGTCGGCGTGTTACAAGATCGCCTGCGCCCTCCATACATCCACAAAAAGAGTGGAGCTGGATGTCCTGGGGCCGCTGAAAGAGATCGCACTGAACGATCCGGAGATCAGAGTGATGATGGTGAAAGAATTCGGTCTCGAACAGGAGGAACTGGGGCTGTTACTTGATTCAAAGATCGATTCAAAGATCGTGAAGGATGCTTTCCAGACAGCATCGGTGCCTGCGCCGCGCAGCGGGGAAGGCGCCGGGCCTCCTGAAAAGCCGCCCGCAGGCGCGAAAGGAAGACCGCAGAGCAACCTGTTCGGTTTCTGAGGGATGAAATGGACGAATCGTACAAAGAATTGCTGATAAAACAACAGTACCGTCTCTACAAGGACCACGCCGCCGTGAAACTGTGTCATTGGCTGAAAGAGAGCATGATACACGGCCGCCACTGCTACAAACAGGACTTCTACGGCATCAGCAGCCACAGATGCCTGCAGATGACCCCCGCGATAAACGAATGCAGCCAGTGCTGCAGTTTTTGCTGGAGGGTGCAGGAAAGGGATTTCGAGGTCAAAGACTGGGCTGAGCCAAAAGAGATGCTGGACGCTCTTATCGCTCACCAAAGGCTCCTGATATCCGGGTTCAAAGGAGATCCCAGATGCTCAAAGGAGATGTTCGCGGAGGCTTCCGATCCGGATCAGGTGGCGATATCGCTTGCCGGCGAGCCAATAACGTATCCGTATCTTTCAGATCTCATCAGAGAATGCCACAGGAGGAAAATGACCACCTTTCTGGTGACGAACGGTACCTACCCGGAGCAGATGGCATCTTTGGATGAGCTTCCCATGCAGCTGTATGTAACGATAGCCGCCCCGAACGAAGAGATCTACAAGAAGGCCTGCAGACCCAAGTTGAGCGACGGATGGGACAGGCTGATGCGGACGCTTGATCTGCTGCCCTCGCTTGACACGAGGACCGTGATAAGGCACACGCTGGTGAAAGACCTTAATTTCGGGTGGGTAGATGAGTACGGCAGATTGGATATGAGGGCAGACCCGGACCTCATCGAGCCCAAAGGGTACGTTTTCGTCGGCGCATCGAGACAGAGGCTTTCGCTCACTTCTATGCCGTCATTTGAGGAGATCAAGGACTTCTCGTCTCAGTTGGGGGATATCGTAGGAATGTCCGTCATAAGAGAGAGGCCGGACAGCAGGGTCCTGCTTTTGGGAAAGGAAGATACCGTTACCGACGTAAGAAAATATCACGAGATCAGATCGCATACTTCCAAATAAGGTACGCTATCAGGATCAAGTGTAATATCATGAACAGATAAATTAGCTTGAACTTCGTCTTCCGGGTCTTGTGTCTGAATATCCTCATTCCCGCAAATGCGCCGAATGGACCGATGACGCCGGAGATAATAAGAGTGGATTCCTTTATCCTGTATCTGTCCTTTATGGCCTTCCTTTTATCAGACCAGAACAGGAAAAAGGAGACGCCGTTCAATATGATGTAAAGGACGGCGGCCAACCCTGCGGGTCCGAGGATCATCTTCTCGACATCTCTTTTATGAAATCATTAACGGCCGATGTTATCCCGTCCTCATTCTTCTCGCCCTTTCCGGGGAAGAAGAACGCGTCGCTGATCCCAAGCTCGCCCGATATCTTTTTGATCTGTGCTTCGCCCTTTTCTCCATCCTTGCTGCAGGAGACAAAGAGCGATTTCTTCTTACCTGCCAGCTGACCTTTGTTGTTCTCAAGGAACTCTACGAGAACACGGTATGGCTTCCCTGCATGTATGCCTGTAGCGAATATCACGTGTGTGTATTCGGAAAGATTGATGACTGTTTGTTTCTTTAGGTCAAAAGAGTCTGCATTCAGTTGTTTTGCAACATAATTCGCTATTTTTCTGGTCTTTCCGAGCATTGAAGTGTATCCTATCGCTTTGTTTGTCATTTTCTCATCCCATATGACACCGTAATGAAACTGATGCTGTATCGGAAACGTGATAGCTGGTATAAGAAATTTTACGCTTGTGCCGGGTCTCTGCCCTCATTGTTCCAGCCTCTGGGAGGTGATCTTCTTTTCGTATTTTTAGTGAAATAATAGACGGGACTTTGCGAGTATACGAACAGATCTGCCGTTATTCCAATCAAACTCAGTAAATATGAATATCTCCTTATGTCATTCGATCTTATGGGCTACGAAGTGGAGGTAATAGGTCCTGACCGAGCGGCAGAACTGCGTCTGAAATACAAAGACCTCAAGTCATACTCTTCCAAAGCTGACATTTTCGGCCTCTGCGTCGAATTCCTGACCGAGGACAGAGAACACCTGAGGATGTGGGGTGACAACTTCTATTCCATGTCTGAGGACATAAGGGCTCATGCGAAGATCTACTCCATCAGTGACCCTTTCTGTGAGATGAAGGTCCTTTTCGAACCGTCAAGCAATACGGCCTTCCTGTTCAATTTCGATTACTACGGGTGGATAAAGAGCATCGCACTCGGGATATCCGGGAATATCCTCGAGGAAGCACACAATACCTATTCCGTTCACGGCGCCGTGCTGGATGTTGACGGAAAGGGAGTGACGCTGATAGCGCCTTCCAAGACCGGGAAAACGACCCAATCGTGGGGGTTACTGAGAATGTGCAACACACATCTGATATCCGACGACTGGTATTTCGTCAAGCTCGGGAACGGGAGGCCTGTCGCCTATGCTTCGGAGAAGAATTGCTATATCGATGCCGACATCGGAGATGTCTGGGAAGA
>JAISPV010000136.1 GCA_031274665.1 Candidatus Methanoplasma sp.
GCAAACTCGCAGACGTTTACATCTGTGATTTATGCTCATATTTCGAGCAGAAAGGAAATTGTGTAGAAAACCTGGGAGACTGGAATTTTGTCTCTCGGATTCACGACACACCAGCCAGCACCCTTAAACCGTCAAACTGTGAGAACGGAGAGTGTGACGCATGAAGTACATTTTTCAGATACACGAACACACACTCAAAGCGTTCAAAATAATGGGATTCAAAGATTCCCTGAAAAAAGAATGTCCAGGTGTTGAGTACGTAGGATCTACGGACAACGGTCTGTTCTTTGAGAACGTTTCAACCCATGATCTGGAATGGCTCAAAAAGTTCTGTGAGGACATGAATCTACACTACAATGTATACAGTCTGGAAGTGTGAACATGCACGAGTACGCATGTCCAAAATGCGGATCCACCCATGTCCGGACTAACAAAGTGATCTCTCTGTTCAGTAGCAGAATTACGATCCAGTGTCTGGTTTGCAACCACAATTCATTCAGATATGAGTGAAATAATGAGCAAATATCCACGTTCCGTAGCATCCTCTATCAACAGTTTTGTAGAGGACATCAGAAAGGATCCTAACTACGCAGTCAGAACGGCTCAACATTACTTTGAGGAGTGTACCTGCGTATTCAAGATCTTACAGGAACACCGACCAGATATCCTTCCTCACAACGTAACGATAGAAGATGTAAACTGGTTGTTGCTCGAAATGAGGGATCGTGGATTCGCAGTCTCAACACAAAGAGGATATGTCTCCGCACTGCGGCAGATATGCACTCACTACGACAACAACACGATTGTACAAAAGAAGATCCGCTGGCCGCAGGATATGAGGCCGAATGTGGATTGGCTGACCTACGAACAGGCAAAGACACTCCTCGAATGTCCTAAGACCGCCAACCAGGACTTGATCATTCATCTGGAATTGTGCATGGGTTTTAGACGTTGTGAGGTCAGTAGACTACAACCGAAACACATCCTCAACAACTATGTGGATGTGGTAGGGAAGGGGTCGATGGGAGGTAAGATGCGATCTGTACCTTTCCATCCCAGGACAGCCGATGTCTTCTCTCGATATGATCGCTACCGCAAAAACTTACATTCTGTTGCACAGGAAAGACACCGTACACCTCTGGACATGCCGGACAGGTATTTGGTGTACGAACGTGCAGGAAGGGTCTATAACTACTCCGAGGTCAAACTTACAGGTCTCGACAAGAATTTAGATCCACTCAAAGAATCTCTCGGATTCAACTTTTCAAACCACACACTAAGGCGCACCTTCGGTCGGACAATGTACCGATCCGGTGTCAAGGTGGCCACCATCGCAAAACTTCTCGGTCACGAGAGCGAACAAAGCACGCTCCGTTACATCGGTGTTGATCTCGATGATATGTCCGATGCGATGGATATTTTCAGTCTAAGGTAAAGAAGGAAAAAACATGATAGAAGGAAAAAATGTATCAGTGTCTCCAACGGTCGAAAAAATGAGGTATCCAGACGAAATCAGGGATACCAAATCTGGACGGGCTCACCTGTTTTCTCTTCTGAGGCATTTATGGCCCCAGCAGATCGATCGGGATGACAAGCACGCCGTCATCCCTCGTGTATGCTAATCCGCGCGTGGCGCACAAAACTGCTAAAAAAGAAGGTTCAGGCACATCTTCGCCGACCTTGTTTTTTAACTTAATGAGATTTGATGCGGCTTTATCGATCTCGGAGGTTCCCAGTTCGACTTCGACAGCCCCCCATTTTCCGTTTTTAAGTTCGATGACCTCATCAACTTCCAGCCCCGTGCTGTCCAGATAGTGGAACACCGTCCCGTCTGAAGCAGAGGTGTAAACGCCCAGGTCTCGGTAGCATAGGGATTCGAAAAGTTGACCGGCCGTACTGGGGTTTCTCGCAAGCACTTCCGGCGATGCGTTAAGTGCGGCGGCCGCGAGGGAGGGGTCCGCAAAGTGAATTTTCGACTTTGAACGCAGACGAGCCTTTGAACGAAGTGATGGCAACCACGCTTTCTGGTCATCGATCAGGAAGATCCTTCTGAGGTACTCGAGATAGTCCGTAAGAGTGTTTATTGCCGGGGGGCTGCCCCTTTCTGCCATGTCATCGATCAGAACCTTTGCCGTCGGTGATCCGGAACTGTTCCTGGCAAGAGATCTCAGCAAAAGCCCCATTGTTTTTTCATTTCTCTTTTTCTTATCTGCGCGGGAAGGGTCGGGGCCTATCACCTTTTTCAAATAATTAGCAGGTATTTTCAGAGCTTTATCATCGTCCAGGTCCAAAGCGGATGGCCATCCCCCCCTGCATATCAGACGCACTGCGCCTCTATAATCCATTGATGATTTGGTGTTCACCATCCTTTCGCCGTCGAACAGGTTTGAAAGTGATATCGTGCCGCTACTGTCTCCTGATTCGAACAGGGACATTGGGCGCATACGTACCTCTGCAAAACGACCGATACCGGAGTGGCGGGTTGCTTTTTTCGGAGAAGAAACAGAACTGGTAAGGATGAACGATCCCTTGTCGTGTTCAAGGTCTATTGCCCGCCTTGCAACATCCCACAGCTTTGGAACATCTTGCCATTCGTCGATGAGGCGGGGTCTTTTTCCGGTCAAGGCAAGTTCCGGATCCAGTTCGGCCATGTTTGCCGATTCCTCGTCGCCGACAAACAACACTGATCGGGAATGGTGCATGCCGGTCCATGTTTTTCCGCACCATTTAGGACCGGTGATATGTACGCCACCGAATATCTCCAACAGGTCTGATATCTCATCATCTACCACCCTTTGGCGGTAACTGCCGCTAATGTAGTTCGGAATTTCATCAGACATATGCTGATAGAAATACATAGTAATTATTAATATTTTTACAGTATAATTATTGATAGTTTAGCAGTATTTTTACTGATAGTTTTGCAAAAATTAACAGCTGGCCTTTCATAATTATTTTAAGGAAAGATCGGAAACCTGCTGTATTTACTACTCAATAATGGGGGTGTGAAACGGCTCGGCATCCTTGCAACTCGGGGTACTGTCAACTCCGGTTCAAATCCGGGTAGGTCCGCTCCCGACCTCGGACAGTGTGGTTTTTCTGAAAATAAAGATGGCCATGTCCTCAAAAGTAGTTTGGGGTAAAAGGTTTGGAGGTGTCGTTAATCATTCCATTGCAAGGGCGAGAGCATACTCGGCAACGATCTTGCAGTTTTCCAGCAGCTTCTTTGAGCCGATCATCAGCGTCCCCACGGCATATCCGGGGCCATAGTCTGCTGCGATGTTCTTTCTCGAGGTCCTGCAGAAGCCTCCGAGCACTTCGTTGATCTCGTTTATGGTCTTCTCGGCCAGAAGCAGATCCTTTTCTGTCCAGCTCTTTACTGAATCCGTAAAAAGACTGACTACTGTTTTCCCCAGTTTGTCTGCCTCTTTATTTTTCTCATACCCGCCGGCGCGTGCCGTCATCATCAGGAGGTAGTCCGATATTATGCATACTTGGTCGCCCATGTCTTCCAATACTCTGCACAAAGTGATGCAGGCGGTCATGAAATCTATCGAAATGCCCTTCTTGTGGGACAACACGGCATCTTTCTGATAAATATTGCACTGCCTGCATGCAAGCCAGAAGATCCTGTCTATCTCTGTGTCTCTGGATTTCATGTCGTTAATGTTCTCAAAATCGCCTGTCAGGGCGGCATCGTACATATCGCGCATCATTCCTCTGATCAACAGCCTCATTCTTTCGATTATTCTTCCGGGGTCGATCGTCTCATATTCAATGAGATCCGCAATAAGTATATGCGATTCGTCAGCTTCGACCGTCTCGATACCGATCGAGGTCTGTACGAAGTTGTTGACTGTAGATGTAATCGCACTGGAGATAGGTTCCTCCGACGTTATCAGTATTGACGAGTGTCCTGCGATATATGCGCCCACAAGCTGTCTGTATAAGAATCCGCGGTCTACGATGTTCGTAGCATCAATTACTTTTCTGCTTTGCTTGGAAGTGGGAGCGGTTCCCTTAGGGTAGATAGAGAGGCTTCCGTCAGGTTGAACCTGAATTCCTACTGTGTCATTCTTGTTCAGTCCGACTGAGTTTGCCCAGTCCTTCGGAAGAGTTATCATGAATGACGATCCTCCCGTGATCTGTACGCGTCTTACATCCATATTCTTGCGTTAGAATAAAGCGGAGTATATAATAATATCTATATTTATAAAATATAAAATATAGTTAATATATATTCTACCTATTTGTTAGTATGTGTGTGGAGACAGATGGAAAATAATAAGTATAAGTTGTAGAATAAAAACCTTCTGGCTGTACCATCTCAAATGTAAGTAGGTCCAGATAGGCCGTTAATAGATGTTTGGTATAGAGAGCATCTTTCGGCGGTCGGACGCCTTTATAGAAAAATATAGGTGAGGCAACGAACTCCGTCGAACCTGTGCCCGACGGCCTCACGCCGACAGCCGTTCGGACACGAGGACAGACGCCGAGAAAAAAATATGTGCGGGTCTAAAGTCGAAATGAGACATATGCATTCTACACCTTCATTCTTCGGGGTCTATCAAAAAAGCAGCTTCCAACCTATGCCGTCGGTGCCCCTTTGCGACCGCATAAGTAGGGGATACAAATGCTTCTCGAAAGCAGCACCTTTTTCTTTGTCTGCGTCCGGGTACCCTCTTTTTTCTGCAATATGGTCAAGGGCAAAGTTTGAAAGTATATCTGCAATTTGTAACTCTACCCAGTCATGAGAAAGGGCACCCAATAGTTTTGGTATTATGTGTGGGTCTAGAGCTTTATTGCTATGCGGATCTATGTAAGCTGAGGTGATCGCACTAAAATCAATAAGCTCACTTACATCAGACAGATCCCATATCAACTGGTAAAGATGTGATTCCTGATTTTGGAGTTCAACATATCCGGACATCTTTTCTAAAAGGAGCTCTCTTGCCAAATCCTTTGCCTGTAATCCTTTTTTTCGCATTCGACGGTACAAAGTATTCGCTGATGTTCTGTGCATACTCTCTGTTTGTTCCCGTGATCCATGCACCCATGCGGTATTTTTTCATAAGTATCGATACCTCGGCGGCAACATCATCTGCAGTTTTTTCTTCAATTAGGTGCTTAGGTACGATGCTTCCTTTCAGCTCTTCCAAAGGATTTCGCATAAGGTTGTTTTTCATTTCTTGGAAATCTTTTGTGAGCGTGCCATGTGTATCTAGCATAGACAATATGCCAGCAGTGACCTACAGACTGTTTTTATCCGGTTTGATAGTCCCCGCACCGGATTCGTCAATGAATATCATTTTGCATGTTACGCCCATATGCGAACATGCCTGAATATAAATTTATTATTTGTGACAAGGGTTTGAAATAGTGTTAATGCCTGATATTATTGGAGAGGGGAGAACGGGTTTTACCTGTTAGGCCCCACTCCGTAGTTTCTCTTTTGCGCATGATTTGTTTTCAGCACTGCGTATTCAACAAGGCACCCTCAACAGTTTGTTTTTCTGATTCAAAGATAGTGTATTACAAAGATTCCTTAGGGTTTACAAAGACAATTTAACTCTTTACCTGTGTTTAGCTCCAATTTAACTTCATGTTTTTCATATACTGGCTATTGTTCTAATGTAACCTAAAAGTTAAAACAAAAAGGTAGAGCCTTCAATAACGAAAAATGAGGCCGCCTTATTTTCTGCGTTTAAAAGTTATCGATTCAATAAAATGCAATGCTGGGGAGGGAGAGGAGTGGGCCTATCCGGATTCGAACCGGAGTCAATGGCTCCCAAAGCCACAAGTATACCAGGCTAGCCCATAGGCCCCCGGTCACTTGATGGTCATGAAGATATTAAGGTTTACCACAAGGCCATACGATGTCGCTTATTTCTTTTAGGAGCAGTTCGACGGCGTTGCCTCTGTGTGAGATCCGGTCCTTCTCGTCCGGCGGGATCTCCGCAAAGGACCTTTTCCCGTCGTGGCTGAAAATGGGGTCATAGCCGAAACCTTCGGTACCTCTCTCCTCCTCGATGATCACACCGCCGCAGGCACCGGTAACGATGACGTCTTTATCGCCTATGCTGCACCCTATGCAGCATTTGAACACCGCACCCCTCTCCATGACATCCTTCATGAGCTTCAGTATCCCTTCGTTGCCTATGGTCTTCTGAACGTAAGCGGACCATACTCCCGGGAATCCGTTCAGGCGGTCGATGAAGAGGCCGGAGTCGTCGATGATGAAATCCGATATGCCGTCAGCCTTCAGTTCGGCCATGCCCTTCTTTACCACCTCCTCGAGTTCTGATGATTGGACCTCGTCGTACGGCACCCTCAGATGCGTGACCTCTATGCCGAGCCCTTCAAGGCAGTGCCGATACTCCTTTACCTTTCCGGGATTGGAGGTTATTATTTTGAGCATCATGTGTACCTGCCCCTGTTCTTTATCTCTTCCACCTTGCGGAGCAGTTCATTCGGCTCTTTTTTTACCGCGAGGTATGAGTTCATCAGCGCTGAGAAAGCCTCAGTGAGGTCCGGATGGGCGGAAGCGAACGCTCTTTCCAAAAGATGCACGTCCACCCCCATATCCTCAAGTTCGGCCTTCGTCCTCCCCATCGAGAGGTCTATAAGGCATATTTTCCCATCATCGGTCAGTATCATGTTGGATGTGGTAAGGTCTCCGTGGCATATTCCCGAGTTATGGAGGTCCGCGACCGCATTTCCGATCATCATGCAGACATCCGCCGCCGAACCGGGCTCCCTGTCCAGCTTTTCTTTGACCTTTATTCCTTTGACCTTCTCCATCGTTATCGAGAACTCCTTCAGATCAACATCGTACACGACGGGGGTCCTCACGCCGGCCTTTCTGGCCTCTTTCATGAGCCTCGCCTCGTTCCGTGTCCTGTAGGAGCGGAGCTCGTCGTCAAGCTCAGCGGCCCTGTATCTCTTCGGAGACCGCATCTTGATCAGAGCATCCCTTCCAAGGAAGCGCGAGTCGAATATCTCCGCCTCTGCCCCTTTGGCTATCGGTATGGGGTCGGTCATGGAAGTCAATCGCAATCCCACGTAAATAAATAGCCATGGAATGATATTGATAACATGAGATACACAATCACGGGCGACAATCTGCAGTTCGTGAACATACAGTTAGAGGCGAACGAGGTCTTCCAATCTGTTGCAGGGGGCATGGCATACATGACCGGCAACATGGTCATGGAGGCAAGGATGCAGGGAGGATTACTGAAGGGACTGGGAAGATCGCTATCAGGCGCATCTCTTTTCTTGGTGGAGTACAAGTCCAAAGGCGGTACGGGGATCGTAGGGCTGGGAGGGTCCGTGCCCGGCAAGATAGTGGACCTCGATATCGGCAAAGGGAAGTGGATAGTCCAGAAGACCGGATATCTCGGGTCGCAGGAGACAGTGGAGCTCAAAATGACATTCCAGAAGAAATTGGGGAGCATCTTCTTCGGAGGAGAGGGCCTCGTGCTTCAGGAACTGAGCGGGACTGGCATTGCTTTCGTTGCAGCATGCGGGGATTTCAATATCGTTGAACTAAAACCAGGAGAACAGTACAAAGTGGCTACGGCGAAGGCCGTCGCCTGGCAGGAGACCGTTACCTATGACATTTCGGCGGTAGGCGGGATCAAGACCGCACTGTTCGGAGGGGAAGGACTGTTCGTCACGACCCTGACGGGGCCCGGAAAGATAATAATACAGTCCATGACGCTCTCCGAACTGGCGTTCGCATTGATACCCTACCTTCCGTCCGGCGGAAGATGAGGCGGATCATATGGCAAATGCAGGAAATACGGGAAGGAACAGCACGCTCGGTCCGGCACTGATGCTGGTGCTATTGGTCGCCGCGATCGCGGCCATCGCGGTCTATGTCGCTCTCAACCCATGGATACTGGAGAACATCTTGTATATCGTATTCATTGCGGCGTTAGCGTTTGTGGTGATAGTGGGTGTGATCTATGCCGCAATGGTGATCTTGGCGGTCCCATATTATGCGGCGAAGGGCGAGTCATATCAGACGGACGCCTCGTACGATCTCGATGACGTCAAACCGGTCAAAGAGAAAGACTCCGAGAAGACGGGACCGCGGTGAAAAGTGCAGTAATTACACCCCGCGGATCGTAAGGCGGGAGCTCTTCTGCAGACGCGTATATGAGCGGGAAGCGTCTGGCATTGTCCCCTTCGGCGGGCACAGGAACGACCCAGACGAAGAATGATCCATTTCACCCGTGTTTTACTTTTTCCCAATAAGGGCACACTTTACGACATAAGAAACACCTTATGTCCAATTTGCCGCCCACCATTTTGAAGTTGCTGCTGCATTCTTTCCGCCCGAATGAAACAGGGTCATCCAGTGCCTTTGTCGGACACATCTCGACACATATGTTACAGTTGTTGCAAACTGTATATCGGGCCCTTTCATCCGGGGTCAGGTCCGCGTTGGTAAGGACGGCGCTGAACCAGAGAAGATTACCGTATTCGGGATTTGTAAGCAAATAATTCCTGCCGATGACGCCGAGACCTGCCAATTCGGCGGCATGTTTGAGAGATATTTTTTCGCTCACGCTTACTATTGTTACTGCGTCATATCCTTTACTTTTTATCTGTTTCGTCACTTCTTTTGCAATATCGTTCATTCTTCTCAGCGCTTCATTACGTATCTCCGTATATTCGACCGAATTTTTTAGCAAGGCATCCTGCCGGAACGGAATGCCGAGAACGACCACGGAGAGACAACTTTCCAGTACGTCGGAAGGCCTCTTTCCCCCAGGTGCTGAACCGAAATCCTTGGAAGAGGCTATACCGACCACCGCGGCTCCTGCTTCAATTCCAAGTTCTTTTACCATTTCACTGTTTATTTCGGCCGCAATTTTACCCATTTATTCATCAATATGTAGTTTCGTTAATAAATCACTTTCAATTGCGGTTTTCCGCCATACCTTTACCGCTCGCCGCAGATCCCCGGGCAGCTTTGTGCATGCAGAAAAGTAAAAAATCCTCCTCTGTCCGATCAGCTGCAGGAAAAAACCGATCTTTCAGTTTGTTGTTGTGACCCACCCGGCACTTGCTGTTCTCGGACGGCCGAACTCAGCCCAAACAGTTTATCAATCCCTTTAACTCTTTACTGTCGTGAATCGCATACCCACGGGATGCAGGGCCTTCGACGATCTTCTCGGAGGGGGGATAGAAAGAGGAAGCATCACGCTCCTTTACGGTGAAGCTGGCTCAGGCAAGTCTAATGTTTGTCTGCAAACTGCCCGCAATGTCATCAGGAACGGGGAGAGGGCGGCGTACATAGATTCCGAGGGGCTCTCCTATGACAGGGTGAACCAGATATTCGGGAACGGGGAGAACGCGAACGCCAAGAGCCTTCTTGTGTCGCAGGTCCACAGTTTCGAGGAACAGTCCGACCGCGTGGACAAGACGGTCAACCTTGCCGATAAGGGGGTGATAGATCTTGCCATCGTAGATTCCATCAACATGTTCTACAGGCTCAATCACGACGATATGAAGGCCAGGACCGACTTTGTCAGGCAGATCGAAGCGCTTTTGGGAATGGCGAGGAAATACGATGTCGCCGTTCTGCTGACGTCGCAGGTCTACTCGAACATAACGACGGGAGGGATAGAGTTCTTAGGGGGGCATGCGCTCAGCCACAATTCCAAGACCATCCTCAGGCTGGACAAGAAAGGCAACAGCGTCCGGACCGCCGTGATAATAAAACACCGCAGCCTGCCGGAAGGCAGGGCTGCCAATTACAGAATAACCGCGGCCGGCATAGAGGATCTGTGATCAGACCTCTCTGTCGATCGCATATCTCGCGAGGGCGATCATGAATTCTTTATATTCACTCGGAGCGAGGACATCAAGTTTGGATATCGCCTCGTCCACCTTCTTCTGTGCCAATTGTCTTCCGTAGGTTATGCTCCCCGCACTCTCCATGATAGATCTGGCTCTTGCGGTCTGTTCTTCTGTGGCCTTCATGTTCCCGAGGATGCCTTTGAACTCCTCAAGCACTTTGGGGTCCTTGATGTTCCTCATGGCATGCGTCACCATCACCGTGCATTTTCCCTTTCGGATATCGTTGCCGACGGATTTACCGGTCTTCGAAGGGTCCCCCGCGATACCCAGATAATCATCGAATATCTGGAACCCAAGGCCTAGGGCCATCGCATATTCGTGAAGGGCCGTGACGATCTTTTCGCCGGCGCCGCCGACCAATGCGCCGCCCGCCGCAGCCGCGGCAAATAGGACGCTGGTCTTCAGTCTTATCGTTTCTATGTAGGCTTCTTCGGAAACGATCTTCCCCTCATTGTTGATGTCCATCTGCTGTCCGCGGGCAAGGTCCCAGACGGCCTGGCTGACATATCTCAGGACCTCTTTCATGTTCCTGTCCGGAACATCGAGTTCGGCGATCAGCTGGAATGCCTTTGCGAACAGAGCATCGCCCGCGAGTATCGCCGTCGGCACATCGTACGCGATGTGGATCGTGGTCATGCCCCTTCTCTTCTCATCGCCGTCCATGAAGTCGTCGTGGATCAAAGTGAAGTTGTGTATGTACTCCACGGCTACGGCCAGCGGCACCGCTTTCGATACATCCCCTCCCACCGCGCCTGCCGCGGCAAGGACCATCGCAGGGCGCATTCTCTTTCCTCCGGCGTAAGGATACTGCCTGCTTGCCGCTATTAGGTTTGCCGGTTCCTCATCGCCGATGTATTGCCTTATGGGGCCGTCCAACTCTTTGGAGGTCTTTATAAGATACTCTTTTGCGTCTATAACAATCCCTCTAACCATTGTTTCGTCTCTCCGAGCACGATATATCTTGCGCCGGAAAGTTCCTTAATGTTTGCTGAGCCCGTGAGCAGCATAGCCGCTCTCAGTTCTTCTCTGATCAAAGTAAGTTTTTCTATCACGTCATCGGACGATCCGGTCGCCTCCCGCAGGACCGCACGCGCCGCACCCGCACAGCATGCGCCCATCGCGATCGATGAGGCGACGTGGATACCGTCAAGTATCCCTCCGGACGCGATGATCGGGAGGCCGTTCCTTGCCTCGATCAGGGACACCGGAGCGGGTATCCCCCAGTCGAAGAACGATGCGCCCATGTTCGTCCGTATCATATCATTGCCTGCCATCGCCCTGTACATCTCGACGGCAGAGAAGCTCGTGCCCCCCATGCCGGCTATGTCCATCCCCAGTATGCCGGTGCCCTTCAGCTTGGATGCCACCTCTTTCGATATCCCCGCCCCCGTCTCTTTCACTATTATCGGATATTCTCTCGCGAGGCCTCTGATCGCGTCAAAACAGCCTTTTGCGTTCGTATCCCCTTCAGGCTGGATGGCCTCCTGCAGGAAGTTTAGGTGTACTGCCATCACGTCCGCGCCGATAAGGTCCCTGGCCCGGCCTATGTCCTCCGGCGAGAATCTATCCATGCTTCGCTGGGGCACCAGCTGAGGCGCCCCGACATTCCCTATCACAAGAGGGATGTCGTATTCTTTTATGACGGAATAGCTGTCCGGATCGATGCCTGCGATACCGGCCCTTTCGCTTCCGATGCCCATCCCGATCCTGAGTTCGGAACATGCGATCGCTATGTTCTCGTTGATCTTCTTTGCACCCTGGAACCCACCTGTGACGGCCGTGACGATGAATGGGAGGTCCAGCTTTTTTCCGAGCACTTCCGCGGACAGATCGATCTCGTCCGCATTTACTTCGGGAAGGGCGTTATGTATCAATCTGACATCATCCCAGTAGCAATATCCCGGGTCGATCCTTTCGTTAAGGCATATCTCGATGTGATCCGCTTTTCTTTCTTTGATGGGGGTCATCGCAGCCCTCCTTTGGCTGTGGTGGAGATGACTTTCTCCCCCTTTAATAGTGAGTACAGTCTCCCGGGGACCGAACCGTTGACAAGCACGCATTCTCTTTCGGGGGCGGTCATTCTGAGCATCGCTTCCATCTTGGCCCGCACCCCGCCGGTAACGTCATCGACGCTGCCGCCGCCGGAGACCCTTTCGAGAAGTTCGGAGGTCACTTCGGCCAGCAGCTTCGAGCCGGGGTTTGTCTTAGGGTCCTTTTCGTACAGCCCGTCCACATCCGATACGAAGACTGCCTTATTCGGACCGTAAAGGCCGCAGAGGGCCTCCATTAGCTGGTCCCCCGAGCATATCCCGAATACTTTGCTGCGGTCGAAGACCGCGTCCCCGAACATCACAGGCATGATCCCCAGACGGGAGGCCGAAAGAACGATTTCGGGGCGATCGAGTATGAGTTTTCCTTCATCTATTATGAAACAGGACCCCGGAGGCACCGAGATCGCCGGTATGCCGGCGTTCAGCAGTTCGTCGATGACCATGAGGTTCAGCTCCCGCATATCATGTTGCACCCTTGCAACGGCAGGCACCTGTTCGGGGCCCGTAAATCCGTCCTGCAGGGAATATTCCTTGGCAAGGACGTGTCCGAAGGAGCCGCCCCCGTGGACAATGATCACGTCCTCTCCCGAGTCCTTGATCTCTTTGCAGAGTCTGCTTACAACATCTCGATTGAAGGTCCTGTACTGGGTCTTGTCAGTGATAACGCTTCCGCCCAGTTTGATCAATATCATTGCAGAAAGATGGCAATGGGTGCTTTAATAGTTATCATGTCATTTATTGGGAAAAAGTGGTTGACAGCGTGTCGATGTTCCCGTATGCTTGCGCAATACAGTACAGACAGATACGCGGGCGGACTTTACTGCCGGGTTCGAGATGGGACCGGGTGTTTCCCCGCCGCTATGGCCGTCAGACCGAATCCTGCGATTACTACTAACTATATTAAACTATCCGGAGCTTTTCGGTCTTATTGAAGGGACGCGTGCTCGCTTTCCAAGACCTCGTTCCACAGCTTCAGCGTCTTTCGGGCCTCTTCCTCATCCATTATCTCGATCGCGAACCCTGCATGTATTACCGCCCAGTCCCCGATCTTCGCCTCGACCATGGTCATGTTGGCTTTCCGTATCACACCGCCGAAGTCGACTTCCCCGACGTCCCCTTCGATCCTGATTATCCTGCCGGGAACTGCCAGACACATGCTATCAGCTCGTCATTATCTTGAGTATGGCTTCAGCGGGCTGCCCGTTCGTCTCTTCGAGCGCTTTGACGGCCCTCTCCTTGCTGCATCCGGTCTGCGACATCACCAGCTCTATGTCCCCTGCGGGGAACGATGCCGCCACTGCCGGACCCGCCGACCCGGGTGCTCTGATCTCCTCGTCTCCGGACACCTGATAACTGCGGCCTCCCTGCATGTCAACGCATACCACTTCCGCGTTGGTAAGGACGATCTCCTTGTCCGTCGTTCTTATTATGACCTCTGTGACATTGTTGATGCTGGTCTGTTTGATGCCCATCTTCTTCATTGTCTGCTGCATTTGACGCTGATTGACGCCCCTCATTCCTGCCATGTTGCTACCACAATGACGCTTCACTTAATTAACTGTAGCCGTTGCGTGATCTCTTCCGTTAGTTTGGAGAACACCGCTTCAGCCGATGCGGCATCTGCGACCCCGCCCTGAGCGAAATCGGGCTTGCCGCCCCCCCTTCCTCCGAAACCGGAAAGGGTCTTTGACAGGACATCCCTGCAGTCGATCCTCGGCGTTCCGGAAGATACGATGACCGATACGCTCTCCCCGACCGACACGAATATGCAGACCTTTCCGGAGACCTTGTACGTCTCGGCCGCATCGGAGAGTATCGTCCGCTCTGCCTCAGGGAACACTCCGCCCACAACATCCACTCCTCCCACCGTCGTCGGCGGAAGGTCCGCGATCTGTTTTCTTACAAAAGAACCGATCGATCTTCTCAGAGCCTCGGATCCTGCCCTTAAATTCGACACCGCACGCACAAGGTCCTCGGGTTTGCTGTCTGCAGCGTCCGACGCCTGAAGGCATCTGCCGGCCAAGGACATTGCCGCATCCTTTGCCTCATTCCCGACTTTGAAATGTATCGCGACCCCTTCCTTTCCTGCGGAGACCTTCCTGTCCACGAACAGCATCTCCAGCTCCCCGGTCTCCATCACATGGAGGCCGCTGCATGCGGAGAGATCGATACCTCCGATGGACACGACCGAGACATCCTCCCCCTCCGGGATCCTTTCCTTTTTTATCCTTACCTTCTCAAGTTCGGGGTCATCCCGGCTCATGATCGTTTTTGTCACCGGAAGATTCTCGCGTATCGCCCGGTTCGCGAACACCAGCGCTTCACGTACGTCATCCCAGCCGACGTCCCTGTCGACAATGACATATTTGCTTTCGGGCGAGATGAAGATCTTATTTATCGAAAGCTCCGGGACCCGCCTCCTCAGAGAACAGAAGAGCAGATGCTCCCCCGTGTGTCCCATCATGAGATCGTAGCGTCTGTCCCAATCCACGCTGCACCAGACCCTGTCCCCCTTTTTCAGATCGTTGCCTGGGACCTTGTGGATTATCTTATTTTTCTTGTAGAATACCTCGGCGACCCCGGAGCCCCTGATCGTCCCGGTGTCGCATACCTGTCCGCCGCCCCCCGGATAGAAAGCGGTGATGTCCAGTTCAACTTCCTCGCCTTCGACCGACAGCACGCATGCCTCGAACTCGAATGCGTAGCCGTCGCGCCTGAAGATCTCTTCCGTCATATCCGAGGGTATGAAAATCCTATGTAATAAATATACAAGAAAGACAACGCGATCCATTCCGGTTATGACGGACAGATAATGAAAAAGTTTTATATGGCCCAATTCTTAGCCGGCATTGTAAACCCACAGAGGTACTGCGATGAGAAGAACCAACACCTGCGGAGAACTTCGGTCTGAGGACATTGGCAAGAAGGTCTGTCTTCAGGGCTGGGTAAGGTTTTCCAGAGACCACGGAGGAGTGGCCTTCATTGACCTTGCCGACAGATACGGAATAACACAGATCGTATTCGATCCGGAAGACATTCCGGAAGGGACGGATGTGAATTCCTTGTCGAATACCATGAGAACGTTCACCCGTGAGTCGGCGGTATCGATAAACGGCATCGTCAGAAAGAGGATCGAAGGCACAGAGGACGCAAGGAACCCGACAGGTAGCGTCGAGGTGCTGATCACTGACGCAGAACTGCTCAACAGGTCCAAGCTGCCGCCGTTCGAGCTCGGCGACCAAAAGGAAGGAGTGCTTCCGAACGAGGACACAAGGATGAGGTACAGATACCTCGACCTAAGAAGGACAGAGATGATACAGGCCATGGAGGCGAGGAGCAGGTTCCTCCATCTGGTCAGACAATACATGGCAGAGAACCGTTTCCTGGAAATTGAGACCCCGATACTGGCAAGGTCCACCCCGGAAGGCGCAAGGGACTTCCTGGTGCCGTCGAGGGTGCATCCCGGGACATTCTATGCTCTTCCGCAATCGCCTCAGCTCTTCAAGCAGATGCTGATGGTAGGGAGCATGGACCGTTACTATCAGATAGCCAGATGCTTCAGGGACGAGGATTCCAGAAAGGACCGCCAGCCGGAATTCACACAGATCGACATGGAGATGTCCTTCGTTGAGATGAAGGATATCCAAGACATGATCGAAGGGATGATCGCGTATGTTTGGAAGGGCCTTTACGGCAAAAAGATAGAGACCCCCTTCATGCGCATCGGTTACAAAGAGGCGATGGAATCGTACGGGTCGGATAAACCCGACCTCAGATACGGCCTCAAGTTCGTTTCGCTCACCGAAACGGTAAAGGACGCACCTTACGACATATTCCAAAGGATAATCAAGGCCGGCGGGATGGTCGCGGGCCTGAACCTGAAGGCTGACATGGCCGGCGAGCGCATCGGAAGGAACGATGTCGACAGGTACATCGGCCAGGCCAAGAAATTCGGTCTCGGCGGACTCACGTGGATGAGGTGCAAGGACGGCAAGCTGGACAGCAACATCACGAAATACTTCACGCCTGAGATACTGGAGGCGGTCAAACAAAAAATGGGGGCGGAGGAAGGGGATCTGCTGTTCCTCATCGCCGGACCCTGGAAGTCCACATACGAGGGAGGCGGAGCGCTGAGAAGAAAGCTCGCAGAGGACCTCGAACTGGTCCCGAAGGACGAGATGCAGTTCCTGTGGCTTGTCGACTGTCCCATGTTCGAGATCGACCCCGTCTCGGGAAAGCACGACGCATTCCATCACCCCTTCGTCCTTCCGGAGAACGATCTGAACGACGCATATGTCGGAGGGGCGTGTTTCGACCTCTGTCTCAACGGCAACGAGCTCGGATCCGGATCATTAAGGATACACGACCCGGAGCTGCAGATCGAGGTCTTCAAAAAGATAGGCATGGATGACGAAAAGATAGAGGCGGACTTCGGATTCTTCGTCGAGGCTTTGGGTTACGGCGCGCCGCCGCACGGCGGCATGGCATTGGGAGTGGACAGATTCATATCGATACTTCTGGGAAAGGATACGATCAGGGACGTGATCGCATTCCCGAAGAACAAGAAAGCGGCGTCCCTGCTTGACCGCTCTCCTGAAAAAGTGGACGACAAGAAACTCGAAGAACTTCAGATAATGACGCTGGCCATCGAGGGCCTGGACCTTGACGATCTGGAAAGCATCGACGAAGAGTGAGCGCAGAGGCGACCCTTAACAGAGCGGTGATAACAGAAGGTCGAGATGGTCGTCACCGTGCAGATCGTCAGAGTACCGTCACTCACTTGACCGTATCGATCCACTCATAAGTATGCCGCTCAGGTTCCCACAATGCCGATAAAGAATATTGTATCTCGCACGGTGACCCAATGGGAGAATATTTATTGATATGGGTCAATGGATTCGTCGGCAGGGGATGACGCCCCCAACGGGGCTGGGTCCTTTACGCGGGCCAGATGAAAGGGTTCAACACAGGGGTCATTTCAGAGTGACCGTGACGGTCACTCCGCCGACCCGAATGCGAACGATAACGTGACCGTTCTGGTTTTCGGCTGTTATGATAACACCTCCTGCCGGATGGTCCCGGGTTCGCCGTCTGTATGGAAGACACCGAACCCGGGCTTCCCATCCAACGGCATTGTTCCATGGGCGATCATTGTTAAATGTATTATCAGGGGGTCTCCGAATGATCCGAATTTGGTATCATTTCGATATCGTCACTTACGCTGTCCCAGTACGTTCTTTGTTGCTGATACGATGTCGGACGAGGAATATCTTCCGCCGGTCTCTTTCATGACATGGCCGATCACCCTGTTGACGGCCTTTTCGTTCTTCTGTATCTCGTCGATGATCTCGGGATGAGCATCAAGATAGCCGTTGATTATCTGTTCCATATCGGCGCTTTGGCCCTTTATGGCCCCGATCTCCGCGCCTGTCATGTACGCCTTGAGTTCCATGTCCGCCTCGACATCCGTCATCCCGCCGTCTTTGAACCTTTTTATGATGTCCGCAATTCCCTCGGGGTCTTTGCCGGCGGCCTCGAAACTCTTCCAATTAGCACTTATAGTCCCTTTCGTCCAGGAAACGGCGGTCTGAGCATCCGTCGCTTTTGCGACGATCTCAAATGCCCGGGCAAGGCCCACCGATGTCGAGACGATCTGATTCGCTGTCTTCTCGTCAATTCCGTACTCTCTGCCGAGCCTCATGGCCATGTTGACATGGCTTTCTTTGATCGTGATGGACCGGGCAAGCTCCCCGATGTGGAATATACCCACATCTGGTTCCTCGATATAGCCGTAATCGGATTCGTACTCCTTCTTCCTGACTGAGAAGGTCACTCCCCTCTCTTCATCGAAGCCTCTGGTCTCCCTCTCTATCTTTCCTCCGGCCTTCAGGACCTTCGTCTGCCTTACCGCTTCGAATGTCAATGCCCTTTCCACATTCCTCAGGCCGCTGACGTTCTTCACCTCGACCCTTTCCTTCCCGACGGAGATGTTGCAGTCGCACCTGATGCTCCTTTCCCCGTCCCCGGGGAGGTCGATGGTATGGCGGATGTCCGCTATCAGCTGTTTCAGGAACTCCCTCGCCTCGGCGGGCGTGGTGAAATCCGGGTCGGTGACTATCTCGGTAAGAGGCATCCCCGCCCTGTTGTAGTCGACGAGGGAGGACTGGTCCCCGAACCTTTTCGTTTTTCCGGGGTCCTCCTCAAGCTGTATCTTCGTGATCCCGATCGGCCTCTTCCCGTTCAGGTAGTAGACCCCGCGGCTTCCGACCGCGTGGTCGAACTGGGTTATCTGGACGCCCTTGCTCATGTCCGGGTAGAAGTATGTCTTCCTGGAGAACCACATGACCTCCGGTATCTTGCAGTTCAGCATCTTTGCCAGCATTATCCCGTACTCCACAGCCTTCCTGTTCATTACCGGCCTGGTCCCCGGCATGCCGAGGCATCCCGGGCACACGTG
>JAISPV010000097.1 GCA_031274665.1 Candidatus Methanoplasma sp.
TCCAGCTGGACCGCATAATCTCAGAGGGTATGCCGGGGAGATACAGAAGGCACAAGAAGATGGCGGACATGGTAGAAGAATGGGCAGACAAGAAACTTTGCGGAACGTTCCCTGAGAAAGGTTACCGCTCGAACAGCATAAGCGTCCTCAACCGCGGTGACTTGGATTTTGATAAGTTCCATTCGGCCCTTAAAGCAAAGGGTTTCGAGATATCCGGCGGCTACGGGGACATAAAAGACATCACATTCAGGATAGGACACATGGGGGACATCACGCCGGCGGGCGTAAAGGAACTGACATTTGCGATGGAAGAAATATTGGAGGAAAAAACATGACCACCAAGATATTGGTCTCGGACTCTCTCGACGAAGAGGGCCTGAATATCCTGAAGGGATCGGGTTTCCCGGTAGATGAGAAAGTAGATCTGACAGAGGACCAGCTTTGCGGGATCATAGGGGACTACGACTGCCTGATCATCAGGTCGGGCACAAAGGTCACCAGAAAAGTAATAGACGCCGGAAAGAGACTTAAGGTCATAGGAAGGGCCGGGGTCGGCGTCGACAATGTGGACATTCCCTACGCAACGGAGAAAGGGATCCTGATAATGAACACCCCCGCGGCAAACATCATCTCCGCCGCAGAACACTCATGCGCAATGCTGCTGGCACTTGCAAGGAACATCCCGTTCGCGCACGAATCGATGCACAAGGGAGAATGGAAAAGATCAAAGTACACGGGCGTAGAGCTCAACGGAAAGGTCCTCGGGATAGTCGGCGTTGGACGCGTTGGAGGCGAGGTCGCCAAGAGGATGAAGGCGTTCAATATGTCCCTCATCGGTTATGATCCGTATCTGCCCAAGGAGGTCGCGGACGAGATAGGGGTAAGGCTCACAACATTCGAAGAAGTGATCCAGACCGCGGATTTCATGACCATCCACACCCCCCTGCTTCCAGAGACAAAGAATATGATAAGCATGCCGCAGTTCAAAATGATGAAGCCCAACGTCAGGATCGCCAACGTGGCCAGGGGCGGTATCGTTGAAGAGAACGACCTGTACACAGCGCTGAAAGAGAAAGTGATCGCCGGTGCGGCTTTCGACGTTTGGTGCAACGAGCCGCTCGAAGAGTGTGAGATGAAGCTGCTGGGACTTGACAATCTCGTCACCACGCCGCATCTGGGGGCAAGCACCGTTGAGGCTCAGGAAAGGGTCGCCGTCGAGGTCGCGACCGCGGCGGTGAAGTACCTGAAGGACGGGGAGATAACCAACGCCATCAACGCACCGCGCGGTAAGATGGACCCGGAGACGGAAGCCTTCGCCCCGCTGGCGGAACGCATGGGCATCTTCGCCCAGCAGATCAACGGCAACAACCCCATCGAAGAACTGGAGATAACATACTGCGGCGAGCTTGCGAACAAGCAGACGAAGATGCTTACGGTATCAGTCGTAATCGGCATACTGAAGAAGATCATCGGGGCCGAAAACGCGAACATCATCAACGCGCTGCCGGTCGCCAAACAAAAAGGCATCGCAATAAAAGAATCCACAACCCAGAAATGCAGTAATTATTCCAACATGATCGAAGTGAGGACGGTATCCAAAGGAAAGAAGGCATCTTTCAGAGGGACGGTCTTCGGAGACCAGCCCAGGCTGGTCGGGTTTGACGAGTTCACATTCGATGCGCCGATGAACGGAGACATGGTGATGGTAGCATACAAGGATTCTCCCGGCATAATCGGCGCCGTCGGAACGGTGTTCGGAAGCAACAACATTAACATAGCGCAGATGTCGGTAGGAAGGTCCGGACCGGATGCGCTGATGGTCCTGACGGTGGATCAGCACGTTCCGCCCGGCGTTCTCAAGAAGATCGCCGAGGTCTCAGGCACCAGCGACGTCAAGTACGCGGACCTCGTCGACGATTGAGGTATTATCATGGATGAAACGGTAACGGTCGAGGAACTCACCCTTGCGATAAAGAACAGCATAGACAACAGCATGGGGATGGAAGAGAAGCAAGCATATATGCTCGCGAGGCACGTACTCAACTTCTTCGGATATTCCGACAGGATAATCGATAACATCCTTGAGCCGGAGGACCGGGACGCTTTCTACATGCTTGAGGACGCAGGTCTCCTTACGACAGAAAGGGAAGAGACCACGCTCTATGACGGAAGAGAGTGGAGGATACACTATTGGCTCTTCAGAAAAGATAAGATAAAGGAACTGATGAATTCAGATCCGGCGGGGGTCCCCGAAGAGACCGCCGGCGAATCGGCCGTGTACGAAGAACTTCCTGACGACATCTGGCGCAGAAAAGAGTGATGAACGAAGATCGATCCATCGCCGATATTTTTCCCTATGAATACCGAGGGTGCCAAAAAGAGATGGTGGATCTGGTCAGGGACACCATAAAGGGCGGTGTCTCTGCGGTGATCGAGTCCGGAACGGGAACAGGCAAGACCGTGGTATCGATGACCGGCGCCCTGGAGGCCACACTGGGGACAGGCCGCAGAACGATCTATCTTACCAGGACAAAGTCCCAACAGAAACAAATAATACACGAGGCCAAAGCGATCTCCAGGAAAAGGCCGATCGTATGTATAGGTG
>JAISPV010000021.1 GCA_031274665.1 Candidatus Methanoplasma sp.
GTTCAACGTGGCCGGGAGGTCTACGCACGGCTCTACCCCCGAAAAAGGCATCAATGCGTTCAAAGTGGGCACAAGATTCATCATTGACCTGTTGAAAGAGTTCGAAAAGGAGTTCTCCAGAGAGAACGAAATGTTCATCCCCAAAATATCCACGTTCGAGCCGACGAAATGCAGCAGCACGGTCCCGAACGTGAACACGATACCGGGGAACTTCGAATTCTCTATGGATATCAGAGTGGTCCCGGAATACAATCTGGAAGAGGTCTTGGCCGTGGCCGGGCGCGTCGCAAGAGCCCACATGGAGATCACCGGGGCCGAGATAGAGATAATCGAGATACAGAGGCACGTCTCCGGAAAGATATCTTCCACCGAAGGGAAAGTATTCGATTCGCTGATGGAGTCGATCGAATCGATCACCGAGGTAAGGCCCAGACCGGTCGGCGTGGGAGGCGCCACATGTGCGAACTTCTTCAGAAAAGAGGGATACGATGCATACGTATGGGAGCACGGAGGCGGGACCCTTCACGGCCCGAACGAGTATGTGGTCATTGACAACATGGTGATAGATGCGAAGGTCTTCGCTTCGCTGCTGTATAAATTATGCGTCTGACGCTGTTTCTTCGAAGAGGCGTTCGAGCATCCATTCCGAGTCGAAGACCTGAAGGTCCTCATAACCCTGGCCGTCCGACACGAAAGCGATGGGTTTGCCGATCGTATGCGCTATCGAAAGTGCGGCGCCGCCTTTTGCGTCCGTGTCGATTTTTGTCAGGATTATTGCGTCTATCCCGATCGCGGTGTCGAACACCCTCGCCTGTTCGATGGCATCGTTCCCTGCCAGGGCGTCCCCGACGAATATCTTCAACGCAGGTTTCGCGACCCTGGCGATCTTCTTCATCTCATCGATCAGATTGTTGTTTGTCTGCATGCGGCCTGCCGTGTCCAAGAGGACGACGTCCTTCTTTTTAGATCTGGCATGTTCGATCGCGTCGAACGCCACCGCAGAGGGGTCCGCGTCCTGTCCCTGTTTGACGATCTTCACGCCGACCCTGTCGGCGTGTATGCTAAGCTGCTCTATGGCACCTGCCCTGAAGGTATCGCACGCCGCAATGACCACGCTCTTATCCTCATCCTTCAATCTTTTTGCTATCTTCGCAATGGTCGTGGTCTTCCCGGTCCCGTTGATGCCGACGAACATCATCACGATCGGCCTCTCCTGCTCGTCCACCCATTTATCGAAATCGAACTCGTTGATCTTCAGAACGCTCCTGACGGATTCTTTGACCGCGGTCTCGACCACCTCTTCGAGAGTGTACTGCCTTCCGTATCTCTTGTTCACGAGGTTGTCCCTGACCCCGAGAATTATATCCTGCACTACCGGATACGCTACGTCCGATTCCAAAAGGATGACCTCCAATTCGTCAAGGAGGTCATCGAGGGGGTCTTCTTTGATCTTCTTTCCGGAACCGCCGACCATCGTGCCGGCGGCGGCCTCTTTCTGTGCCGGAGCCCTCTGTTTCCCGAGTTTCAGCTGTTCTTTCTTTGAAAGAGGTTTCTCCTTAACTTCAGGCACCTGAGCCGTATCCTCTTTCGGTGTTTCTAAGGGCTCGGGCTTTCTGGGCTCTTCTTTCTTGGGCTGGTCTTCGTAGATCCTCTCTGAATCCAAGTTTGAGGATGACTTGCTGAAAACGTTCTTAAGTTTGGATTTCAGAGAATCAAACATGACGGCTCACTGCACAGATTGCTGTCTGTTTTGATATTCGTTTTGGATGGCCACGGTAAGTTCTGCGGCCATCTTCTCTATCTCTCCGAGAGTGTTCATGGTTTCTTTGAGGGCCTTGGAGATCTCATTGGCACCCGTTTCCATGAACTCTGCGGCCTCGTCCAGATCTTTTTCGGTCGATAATCTGTTCCCTATGCCGACGATCGCTTTCTTCTTTCCAGTCACTTTTGCCGGTATGAATGAGGATGCGCCGACGGGTATGAGTATCTCGTCACCTTCCTCTGCGTTTGCCAGCGTCTTGAATGAGTCGCGCGCCCTGACGGTATCCTCGAGAGAGATCTGGAGCAACCGGACCTGTCTGTTCAGAGCCTCCAATTGGGCAGTGTAGGTATCGAGGACCGCCATTGCCTGACGAAGCTCGTTATCTTCCATTTTCATGCCCCGACTTCGTATTTCACAACTTGGTTCGTGATCTGATCAGGAGTGAGTTCGGTCACTTCAGCGATGTCTATCTCCCATCTTTTTAGCCTGTGTTTGCTGCCGAGAGTGGACAACACCCTCTCTCTAACTGCTTCCTCGTCTTCTGCGGAAACCTCGATGGAGAAAGGCTGCTTCCTTCTCGTGTCAGCATATGAACCTACCACGCGGAATGCTTTCATGATGTTCGTGAATTATATTTAATTAATAAAGGTTTCCTAGTTTAAAGTGACCCCCTGCTTCATTGAGACGAAACATATCAAAGAGGCAAGAGGCCGCTTTTTACGAAATCGTTTGGCGGAAGCAGCATATTCGACAATCCGTAAACGGTCACAGGACTTCGGCGCACGCAAGCCGGGGGTCCAGAGGGCATACGGCACGGGGCTGCTAAGTTCTCATGGTAAGGGTCAGAACAACTCCATAACATTCTTTACGACGACGGGGCAAAAAATATTCTCTTTATAAATGTCCCCGTCACAAGATCTACCGTACCCAGCATCTCAAATGTCCTCCGGTCCGACGGTCTGGCCTGTCCGCAGCTGTGCAAACCGGGCCCGTCCGATGTTTCTTTTTTATATATTCACAACACCCTGCAGATATCATGGTCATGGTTTGGATATCATGCAAAGTGTATCCCAGCGAAGACAAGGAAAAGGTAAGGAAAGCGATCCTTAACTTATTCCCGGATGCTTCGTTGGATGATACAGATCTCGGGTTCGAAGGGGAAGCGGGCGCGGACAGATTTTGTGACCTTGTCAGGAAGCAGAAGATATTGGACAGCACAAGGTCGACGATGTTCAAAGGCATCAGGGGCAGAGCGATAATACTGCATCTGAATAAACAGGTCGCGGCGGTCGGGAAAGTGTCCTTCACCGATCCGGCGACGATCTTGGGAACGCTGCAGGTCACCATTGATGCCGGCGACCCCGAGACCGTCATAGACCGTATCGCACCGAGAACTGTGGACGGTGAAGAGGTGAAGGTATGTTAGGGGTATCATGTACGCAGTTCGGGCTGCAGGACCCGGAAAAGGTCATGGATATGGTATCAACGGATTTTGGGCTGTGGGAGATATTCTCCGAGGGGGAGAACGATATCACCAATTTCTTTTCCAGGTTCGATGAGCTAAAGGCATCCTATGACCTGAAGTATTCCGTACACGCTCCCATATCGGATATCAACATCGCGGCCCTTAATGAAAGGATACGAGAAACCTCCATCGAAGAGATGCTCAGAACGATGGATTACGCCAACCGGATGGGGATCGAGACCGTGACGATCCATCCCGGAGTATATTCCTTCGTCCTGCACGGCGTGAAGGAAAGATCAGAGGAGTTAGCGAAAGACTCATTGAAAAAAATAGAGAAAGGCTCCATGGAATACGGTGTGACCGCGGCGGTGGAGAATATGCCGTCCTTCGCCGTGATGATGGGGCAGCTGCCGAAGGACCTGTTCGGCCTGATAGAGGGCACAGATCTGAAGATATGTTTCGATGTCGGTCATGCCAATACGATGGAGGCGATCGACGAGTTCATCGAGGTGTTCGGCGAAAGGATAGCGAACGTCCATATCCATGACAACATGGGCGATACTGACACACACATGACCATCGGCGACGGGAATATCGACTTCGCCCGAGTGTTCTCAAAGCTCAACGGATACAAGGGCAACTTTGTGATCGAATCCCGGAACATGGGGTCAGCCGTTCTGTCAAAGAAACGTCTGGGCGATATCATGCGGCGGCATCACTGAACACGTTCGGGTAACAGATCACGACCTGTCCTGATCCTTTGCAGTCTGCACCATCAGTGAGAGGGGCCGGGTTCTTTCGGGCGGAGGGTCAGCGTATTCCGTACGAAACTCCCTCCGAAGAGGCCGCTCCGAATGTCAGCTGTACCCATCCGTGTTGCCTCCTGCGGCATGATACCCGTATTCTCTCAGCTTCTTGGACACCTGCGGCCCGAACTTTTCGATCGCCGAAACGAAGTCGGCCGTGCTGACCTTGCATTCTGCTATTTCCTTGTCCGTAGGGACCTTTCCGGGCTTTATGATGCGCCTGACGGCGGACATCACAGCCTCGTTGCATATCGCAGATATGTCTGCGCCGGTACACCCGTCCGTCTTGCCGGCCAGCTCATTGATGTCCACGTCGTCCGCCAAAGGTTTCCCCTTTGTGTGTATCCCGAAGATCGCCGTCCTCGACTCTTGGTCCGGCGGCCCTATGAATATGCTCTTATCGAATCTGCCGGGCCTCAGCAGCGCCGGGTCCATTATATCAGGACGGTTGGTCGCCGCTATCACCACCACATCGTTCAAGGATTCCAGACCGTCAAGTTCTGTGAGCATCTGGGATATCACTCTTTCCGTGACGTTGCTGTCGCCGCCGGTCCCCCTCTCCGGCGCTATCGAATCTATCTCGTCCATGAAGATCACGCAGGGCGAGGCCTGTCTCGCCTTTCTGAAAGTTTCCCTCACGGCCTTTTCAGATTCGCCGACCCACTTGTTGAGGAACTCCGGCCCTTTTACTGCAATGAAATTCGCTTCCGACTCTGTCGCCACGGCCTTTGCGAGCATCGTCTTCCCTGTCCCGGGCGGACCGTACAGCAAGATACCTTTCGGAGGTTTGGCGTTCATGTGCTCGAACACTTTTCCGAACTTCAGCGGCCATTCAACGGCCTCCTTCAGTTCCTGCTTTGCAGATTCAAGTGCTCCGATGTCCTCCCATTTCACGTTGGGCTTCTCTATCAGCACCTCCCTCAGGGCCGAAGGCTGAAGGTCTTTCAATGCCTCTTTGAAGTCATCCCTCGTCACGGAGATCTTTTCCAATATATCCACGGGTATCTCGTCCGTCTCAAGGTCGACCTGCGGGAGTACGCGTCTGAGGGCCGCCATGGCCGCCTCCTTGCAAAGTGCGGATATATCCGCTCCGGCGTAACCGTGCGTGCGGTCGGCCAATCTATTCAGATCGACATCGCCCGAAAGAGGCATGCCTCTCGTGTGGATCTGCAGGATCTCCAGCCTCCCGTCCCTGTCCGGTATCCCTATCTCTATCTCCCGGTCGAATCTCCCCGGCCTTCTTAGCGCTTCGTCAATAGAGTTGGGTCTGTTCGTCGCACCTATTACGACGACCTTCCCCCTGGAATTCAGACCGTCCATGAGGGAAAGCAGCTGCGCGACTATGCGTCTCTCCGCCTCGCCGGTGACCTCGTCCCTCTTTGGCGCGATCGAATCTATCTCGTCGATAAAGATGATGCTCGGGGCGTTCTTCTCAGCCTCTTTGAAGATCTCTCTGAGCTTGCCTTCGGACTCTCCGTAGAACTTGCTCATGATCTCCGGTCCGCCGAGCGAGATGAAGTTGCTGCTTGTCTCCCCGGCGACCGCTTTGGCGAGCATGGTCTTTCCGGTCCCGGGAGGGCCGTGCAGCAGGACCCCTTTGGGGGCCTCCACCCCTAATCTCTTGAAAAGTTCCGGGTGCCTCAGCGGCAGTTCGATCATCTCTCTGATCTTCGCCACCTCGTTGCTGAGTCCGCCCAGATCGTCATACGAGACCTGGGGGACCTCCATCTCTGTTATCGTCGCGGGTTTCTCGGAGACCTTTACTTCCGTCCCCGCCGCCATGATGACGGCATCCCCCGAAGGCAAGAATGAGGTCACGACCAGATCGATCTTGTTTCCCATGACATTGAGCATGAGTACATCTCCCTTTGCGAACGCCCTCCCTTCCGTTACTTTGTTGAGATACTCCTCTCCGCCCTGAAGCCTCAGAGTTTCGGTCGGAGAGAAGATTATCTTTTCTGCGGTCTTCGCGATGATCTTTTTTATTCCCACGCGCTCGTCTATCGAGGTCCCGGCGTTGCGTCTGGTGGAACCGTCGATCCTTATTATCCCGCGGTTGGCATCTTCCACGTTGCCTCTCAATACTTTGACTACAGTCTTTTTCGCGCCGGAGATCTGTATTATATCGCCCGCTTTGAGCTCGAATATGTCCATAAGCTCCGGGTCAAGTCTTGCTATGCCTTTTCCGGTCTCTCCGGGTCTCAATTCCGCGACCTTGATCGCTTTATCATTGCTCATCATTCATCCCTTTCTTTGGCATCTTTACATTTGTTCTCAATTTCATTCATCATTCTGGCCATGCTGTCCTCCCTTATGCCCATGTCACGGGAGACGGTCCCCACATCATGGCCAGGTGAGTTCAGCATCTCGTAGAGCATGCTCCTTTCCAGATAGCCCAATTCGTTTGCTATGGTACTGTTCATGAAAGACCTTATCATTGTGTTGCGTCTTTCGATCATCTCTTCTCTAAGTCTGTCGAATTCGCCGATCTGCCTGTCGATATCGGACAGACTCTCTCTGACCTCCTCGAGTTCCATGCCGCAGTTCTCCCGGGCTGTTCCGCCGCTTTCAGGCTCGGAGAGCGTGGCCCTGAACATGCCGTTGCGCAGGTCGATGGTCAGAGTGAACTCGGAGGCCGGACGGTAGACTATCTTATACGGCCCCCGGTCGCTGCTTTCTCTCCGGCTTTCCACCAGTCCGCTCCTCTCGAGGATGCCGAGATTCTTCATCACAGCCTGCTGGCTCATCCCGAGTTCCTTTGAAAGCTGCAGAGGGTAATGCGGTTCTCTCACGAGCGCCATCAGTATCCTGCGCCTCGTAAGGTTCTCCACCGCCGACAGGATCGTATCGAGGTCATTCATGTTATCACTTGGTTGTTATCTATTAGTTACCAACCTTGAGTTAATGTGACCTTGTTATTTAAACATTACACAGAAACGCGTCATTCGGTCTGAAAAATGCGTGATGACCGTTCAGACAGAAGTTCACCATCGTTTTGATCCGAGGTTCAGTATAATGTACATAATGTTACATTAATGTATATAAAATTAAATAGATGAATACATTCATCCACTCATGGCAATCCCAAAAGACATCAGAATAAACTTGCCGCCGGAAGGGATACCCAAGAAATGGTATAACCTGGCGGCGGACATAGGGCACTTGGAGCCGCCGCTCAACCCCGGCACCATGAAGCCTGCCGAACCGACAGACTTCGAAGCAATATTCTGCAAAGAGATCATAAGACAGGAAGCTTCGACCGAACGGTTCATCGACATCCCCGAGGAAGTAAGGGATAACCTGGTCTATCTGAACCGGCCGGCGCCTCTCCAAAGGGCATACAGACTCGAAAAGTACCTGAAGACCCCCGCAAAGATCTACTATAAGCGAGAGGACATGGGCCCGCTCGGAAGCCACAAAGGCAACACCGCCCTTGCGCAAGCATATTACAACGCGGAAGCTGGGATCCACACCCTTACGACGGAGACCGGCGCGGGACAGTGGGGAACGGCCTTGGCGATGGTGTCGAACCTGTTCGATATCAACTGCACAGTGTTCATGGTAAGGGGCAGCTATGAGCAGAAGCCCATGAGGAAGACGCTTATGCAGACGTACGGCGCGACAGTGTACGCCTCCCCCAGCCCTCAGACCGAATTCGGGAAAAAGGTCCTGAAAGAGCATCCGGAGACCACGGGTTCCCTGGGTATTGCGATCTCCGAGGCCTGCGAGATGGCGGCAAAGGACCCGAACATCGCTTATTCATTGGGAAGCGTGCTCAACCACGTGATGCTTCACCAGACGGTGATCGGCATCGAGACCATCGAACAGATGAAGATCGGCGAAATAAAGCCGGACTACATGATAGCGTGCGCCGGAGGAGGGTCCAACTTCGGAGGGTTTATATTCCCGATGCTCGGAGAGAAGATAAAGGGCAAGACCGACTGCAAGTTCATTGCAGCTGAGTCAAAGGCCGCTCCCTCCCTCACGGAAGGCGAGTTCAAGTATGACTTCGGCGACACGGCGGGATTCACCCCGCTTCTGATGATGTACACCCTGGGTCAGGAGTTCATTCCCAAGGGGATACACGCAGGAGGGCTGAGGTATCACGGGATGGCCCCTCTGGTGTCAGCAGCGATGGACAAAGGTCTGATAACCGCACAGGCTTACGATCAGATCGAGACATTCGAGACCGGCGTTGCGTTCGCAAGAACGGAAGGCCTGGTCCCGGCACCCGAATCGTGCCACGCTGTGAAAGCGGCGGTCGATCTGGCGCTTGAGTGCAAGAGGACCAAAGAGGAAAAGACGATCGTGTTCTGCATGTCGGGACACGGTATGCTGGACCTCTATGGGTACGGGCAGTATCTGGACGGGACCATGCAGGATTCGTCTGCCTGATGCACAAAACATAAAACAAGGCGGGCACCGCCCGCCGTATTTTTGAAAAAGAACAGATCCGTAAGAGATCCAGCTGCGCATTTCTATATGGGTCTATCAAAGACATCCATATTGTTTAGTATTGTTTTAAACATGTTTAATCCTGCAATGAAGAGATATCACACACCGGGCCCCGGCACAAGGATACGTCGTCAGCGAGACAAAAAGGGCGGCTGAGATGCAGAACAATAAAATATGAACATCAATCTGTGTATTCAGATGCCCGGAGAGCTGCACGACGACACAGTGGTCATAGAGGACCAGAAAGAAGGGACCCAATTATACAACAAAGGGAACTTCGGCTACCCCGTAAAAGGTGGAGGTCTGGAACTGGACCTGATGGAGGCAACTTTCTTGGTGGAATGCGACAGGCTCCAGGTAATGAAGGACGGAACGCCCATGTCCTTCGGGGAGATATTCCGTTATTCTTCGACCCAATATGAGAAGTTCGACATCTCATATCTTGTTTACAACGACATGAGGAACAGGGGTTTCGTCGTAAAAGCGGAAAGCGGCCTTTTCGACCTGTCGGTATTCCCCAGAGGTTTTACGATGAGCAACTCCCGCCCGCTGTATCTTGTGAGGGCGGTCTCGGAAAGGGAGACGCTTGATCTTGAGACGTTCTCAAAGGAGGTCTCGCACACCGAGAGCAAGGGGAAGAAACTTCTCTACGGGGTGGTGGACGAGGAAGGCGACATCACATATTACCATATGTCCTCCAAGGACCTCAGCGGCAGTTCGTTCCACTCTTCGTCGAAACACATCGCAAAAGGCGTTCTGATAGGTGAAAGGGTGTTGGTGTTCGAAGAGAGCCAGATCGACTGTCTCAGAGGGATGGGGTTCTACGGGAAGATGATGGGCGGCGTTCTTCAGCTGTCCCTGATCGAATGCTGTTTCCTGATGGAGATGGGTGACATCGAAGTAACATCCCAGACAGGGGAGACGATGTCCCCGGAAGAGATGACGGATCTGGGGATGAGGGTCCAGGAAGAGTTCGAACTGAGGCTGGATGCGTTCAGGGACCTCAGAAGGAGAGGGATGGTGGTCAAGACCGGATTCAAATACGGGGCGCACTTCAGAGTGTACGAGGGATCGCCGGACGTAGACCACGCGAAATATCTCGTGCATTCGGTCAACCGGGACAAAGAGATGATGTGGCCCGAGATATCCAGGACGGTCAGGTTATCGGGCGGGGTAAAGAAAGAGATACTCTTCTGCCGCACAGGGAACCCGATGGAATATCTGGAATTCAAATGGTTCAGGCCATAAAGGCGAAAAGAGTTTTTCGAAAGGTGTTCGGATCAGAGCGATATCTCTATTCCGAGTTTCTCTGTGAGTTCCTTGTATCTGTTACGGATGGTTACCTCGGTGACCCCCGCGACATCGGCGACCTCCCTCTGGGTCCTGCGCTCGTTGCAAAGGATGGAGGAGATGTATATCGCCGCTGCGGCGACGCCGGTAGGGCCTCTTCCGGAAGTGAGCTCCTTTTCGGATGCGTCCTTCAGGATCTCGGCGGCCTTGCTTTGGACCTCTCCGCTAAGTTTCAATTCGGAACAGAACCTCTGGACGTAGTCTTGAGGTTTGGTGGGCATCAGTTTGAGCTTGAGCTCACGGGTCATGAACCTGTATGTGCGGCCGATCTCCTTCCTTCCGACGCGGCTCGAGCTTGCGACCTCGTCCAATGTTCTGGGGACACCGCACTGTCTGCACGCGGCATACAAAGATGCAGCGACCACGCCTTCGATGGACCTTCCTCTTATCAGGTTCTTGTTCACCGCTTTCCTGTAGATCATAGCGGCGGTCTCCCTGACGTTCCTGGGGAGGCCCATCGCGGACGCCATCCTGTCAAGTTCGGAAAGTGCGAAAGCGAGGTTCCTCTCGGTCGCATTGGAGACACGGATCCTCCTCTGCCATTTCCTCAGCCTGTACAGCTGGGCCCTGTTCCTGGTGGGGATGCTCTTTCCGTAGCTGTCCTTGTTCTTCCAGGATATCTCTGTTGAAAGTCCCTTATCATGAATGGTATACGTCATCGGGGCGCCGGTACGCGCTCTCTTCTCTCCCTGTTCAACGTCGAAGGCCCTCCATTCAGGACCCTGGTCGATGAACTGGTCGTCCAAGACCAACCCGCAATCCTCGCACAGGAGTTCTCCTCTTTCGTAATCGCGCACAAGGTGGTGGCTTCCGCATTCCGGGCAGACCTCAATCTCTTCTGTTCCTTCTCTTGTCTTTGGCATTTTGAGTTCTCCTTGTTGTGTACAGCTCCTTGCTCCTGAGGCCCCTCAGGGCCGCGGCATCTTCGACCGCAACGGTGATGAAGGGCTCGTTCACCGGCCCGAATATTCGTTTCACCGTTCCGATCTTCTTCTTATTCGAATCATAGACGGGACTCCCGATATCTGGAACATCGGCGGTCCCGATGACGGTGATCTTATCGTTGCCAACGGTGCCGTTCA
>JAISPV010000038.1 GCA_031274665.1 Candidatus Methanoplasma sp.
CAAGTGATGGCACTGCTCAAGACAGCCGACATAAGGGAGATGAGCGCAGAGGAGCGCAACGAGAAGCTCAAAGAGCTCCGCAATGACCTCATGCACGAGAGAGGAGTATCGGCGATGGGAGGGGCACCCTCCAATCCCGGTATCATCCGCGCGATAAGAACGAATATCGCCCGCATACTGACAGTTCAGAACGAGGAGGAAAAGATCTGATGGCCGAGATATGCCCGGTATGTGGATTGCCTAAAGAGCTCTGCATGTGCGAGGAGATCGCACGCGAGCAGCAGATGGTAAGAATCTCCGTGGACAGCAGAAGATACGGCAAAATGGTCACGGTGATCGACGGCATCGATGAGAACGATATCGACGTCGAGGACCTGGCCAAACAACTGAAGATAAAATGCGCCGCCGGAGGAGCATACAAAGACGGACGCATCGAACTTCAGGGAGATCACAAAAAGAAAGTGAAGGCCGTGTTAGAGGACATGGGATTCCGCACAGAAGTGAGATAAGATGAACAGGAGCGATTTCATGAGATCAGAACTCATTGGACTGGACGTGGTAGTGCTGTCAGCCCCATACTCGGGAATTTCCGGGAAAGTGGTAGACGAGACGAAGAACACGTTCACCATCTCATCGGCCGGAACTGAAAAAATGGTACCGAAACCAGGCAATGAGTTCAGGTTCATTAAAGAAGGCAAACACACGGATATCAAAGGCACAGAGATTCAACACCGACCAGAGGACAGAATAAAGAAGGTTAGGTGATCAATATGACAGCAAAAGCAAGAGACATCGGAATAGACGTGGCCCCACCGGCCGCTGAATGCAGCGACCCTAACTGCCCCTTCCACGGCAGCCTATCGGTCAGGGGTCAGATCATCGACGGGATCGTTGCGACCGTCAGGATGAACAAGACCGTAGTAGTAGAACGCAACTACCTGAAATACCAAAAGAAATACGAAAGATACGAGAAGAGGTCCAATAGGTACGCCTCCCACGCATCCCCATGCTTAGGCCTGAAAGTAGGCGACCGCGTGAGGATCATGGAGTGCCGCCCGATCTCTAAGACCGTGTCTTTTGTGGTCATAGAGAAAAAGGAGTGAATCTGAAATGAAAGGGATCTCTGGAACACAGACAAGAGGACTTCAGAACGGATCGCAACTTGACGTGATCGACAACAGCGGTGCGAAGGTCATAGAGATAATCACCGTCCCCGGATACCACGGCGTCGCAAGGAGAGTGCCGTCGGCCGGCATCGGGGACATGGTGATAGCATCGGTAAAGAAAGGAACGCCGGCGATGAGAAGGCAGGTCGTGTTCGCCGTGATAGTCCGTCAGAGGCGCCCCACCAGGCGTGCGGACGGCACCATGGTGTACTTCGAGGACAACGCAGCGGTGATCGTGACAGACACAGGCGAGACCAAAGGTACGGACATAAAAGGTCCGGTGGCGAGAGAGGCGGCCGACAGGTGGCCCCGTATCGCTGCGACCGCGAACACGATAGTGTGAGGTGAGAAGAATGGCAAGCAGCAAAGCAAGAGTACAGAGAAAGGTACAGGCGAACGCCCCCTTGCACGTCAAGAGGAAGATGCTGTCGGCGCACCTCAGCGACGAACTCCGCGGCAAGTACGGAGTACGCACGGCAAGGCTGTGCAAGGGAGACACGGTGGCGGTCATCCGCGGCGACGAGGATGTCCGCGGAACGGAGGGGAAGGTCTTGGAGGTCTTCACCAACACCGGCCGCGTGTCCGTTGACGGAGTAACGATAAACCAGGCGGACGGGACCGCGACAGTGCGCCCGGTACACGCATCCAACCTGATCATAACCAAGCTCAACACGGAGGATCAGTGGAGGATCGATTCACTCTCAAGAAAAAAGGAGGCTGAAGAATGAGCGACCATATGAAAAGATTAGCCGCACCCCGGACATGGCCTCTGAAAAGAAAGGTGGCCGTCTGGGCGACCAAACAGTCACCCGGAGCGCACTCGCTCGAAAGCAGTATGCCTGCAGTGATGGTGCTCAGGGACATGATGGGGGTCTGCGATACGGCAAGAGAGGCAAAGAGGATAATCGGGAACCGCGAACTGTTCGTTGACGGAGTGGCCGTCAAGAACCCGAAGGCCCCGATAGGCATCATGGACACCGTATCGGTGCCGAAGATGAAACTCAACTACCGCATGCTCCTGACCGACAAGGGAAAGCTGGCGCTCGTTCCGATAACCGAGGACGAGACGAAATGGAAACTCTGCAGGATCGAGGGTAAGACCAAGGTCGGCGGGGGAAGGATCCAGCTGAACCTCAGCGGGGGAAGGAACATCGTCCTTGACAAGAATATGTACAGATCGGGCGACACACTGAAGATCGACGTCGCGGACCAAAAGGTCCTCGAAAGCTACCCGCTGGCAGACGGCGCATCCGCGCTTATCATAGACGGGGCGCTTGCAGGAAAGGTCGAGACCATCGCAGGATACGTGGTCGTGAAAGGTCCGTCTGACAACATCATAAAGTTCAAGAGCGGGATAGAGACCGTCAAAAGGAACGTGTTCATAGTCGGCTCGTCGAAGCCGGAGATCAAACTGCCGGGGGCGTCCGAATGAACCAGATGAGACAGATCCGCGTGGAGAAGGTGACCGTCAACATCGGCGTCGGAGAGGCCGGAGAAAGGCTCGTCAAAGCGCAGAAGGTCCTGGAGATGGTCACCGGCCAGAAGTCGGTGCAGACGATATCCAAGAACGTGAACAGAGACCTCGGGATACGCGTGGGCATGCCGCTCGGGTGCAAAGTGACCCTCAGAGGCGATTCGGCGGAGGAGTTCCTTCAGAGATCGCTTCCCATCAGGGAGAGGAAGATCTATGCATATTCTTTTGACAAAGAAGGGAACATGTCATTCGGGATATCCGATTATACGGATTTCGAGGGAATGAAGTACGACCCGGAGATAGGGATATTCGGCATGGATATCAACGTCGTCCTGAGAAGGGCCGGGAACAGGATCACGCAGAGGGCGCTTGTCAGGAGAAAGATACCGAAGGGCCACCGCGTCGACCGCGACGAGGCGATCCAGTACATGAAAGAGAATTACGAGATAGAGGTGGTAGAGTGAAACCAAAGAAGCAGTTCGGCAGGATAGTCGGATGCACCCGCTGCGGACGCAGACGGGGGATCATAAGGAGATACGGAATGCACCTCTGCCGCCAATGTTTCAGGGACATGGCCCCGGAACTGGGATTCAAGAAATATTCGTGAGGGAGAAAAATGCAGAGCGATCCACTTAACGACGCGATGTGCGTCATGAAGAATGCAGCAACCAATGGAAAGAGCGAATGCATGATACAGCCGTCCTCAAAACTTATAGGCCGCGTGCTGAAGGTCATGCAGGACCACGGATATATCAACCAGTTCGAGTACATAGAAGACGGTAAGGCAGGCAAATTCCGTGTGATGATGGAAGGAGCCATAAACAACTGCGGTGTGATAAAGCCGAGGTATTCGGTCAAAGCGAGCGAGATAGAGAAGTTCGAGGCAAGGTATCTGCCTGCCCAGGACTTCGGTGTTCTCATCCTGACCACCACGGCCGGAGTGATCACGCAGGACCGCGCCAAAGAACTTGGCATAGGCGGAAAATTGTTAGCATACATATACTGAGGAATATAGATGACAATAGCAGGGAAAATCGAAAGCACCATCGCCATCCCCGGTGGGGTGACCGTCTCTATGAGCGGAAACACCGTGAAGGTCAAAGGACCGAGGGGTGAATTGAGCAGAAACTTTGTGTACCCCCGCGTTAGTATTGCCATCGGAGAAGGAGTAGTCAGCGTAAGCAGCGAATACCCGAGGACAAAGGACAAGGCAATGGTCGGAACATTCGTGGCCCATATCAAGAATATGATCAAAGGTGTCACGATCGGTTTCACATACACCCTTAAAATAGTGTTCTCACACTTCCCGATGAAAGTAGCAGTGAAGGATAACCGCGTGGAGATCAACAACTACATGGGAGGCCATGCCCCCAGATACGCCGACATCGTGGGCGGATGCAAGGTCAAGGTCAGCGGCGCGGACATAACTGTGGAAGGGAACAGCATCGAAGGATGCGGACAGACCGCAGCCAACATCGAGAAGGCGACGTCCAGGCTCGGGTTCGACAAGAGGATCTTCCAGGACGGGATATATATCGTCCACAAATCACACAAGGTGAAAGAATGAGCATAAAGACACTGACAGACCTGCCGGGACTCAAAGAAGCGAACATCCCGGAATTGGAACAGATCGGGATATCATCCGTGTCGGAGCTCAGGGATGCCGTCTTCGACGGGGCCAAGGCAAAAGAGATAATAAAGAACCTGTCGGGAGTGGGGCCGAAAACAGTCGAGAACTGGAAGGCGCTGCTTCAGGAGGAGACCAAAGAGCAAAAGGCCGCCGAGCCTCCCTCCAAAGGGAAGGTCGAGATAGTCGAAGAGGAGAAGGCTGAAGCGGAGATCGTCGAGAGCGGAGGGTACGTCGTAAAGGCAAAGCCCGAGCTCACTGACGAGACCGCGGACGCGCTCGCCGTCAGGGCGATGATCTCCGGCCGCAGACCCGCTTTCAAAAGACAGGAGTGGTTCAGATACTCAAAACTCGGAGAGAAATGGAGGAAACCGAAAGGTATACACTCCAAGATGAAGAGGCGTCTGAAGAGACGCCCCCCGATGGTCGACATCGGATTCAGGGGCCCGACAACGGTCAGAGGCCTCCATCCCTCCGGATTCGAGGAAGTGCTCGTCCACAACGTGGACGGGCTTGAGAACATCGACCCGAAGGTGCAGGCGGTGCGCATTGGCGGTACCGTAGGCACCAAGAAAAGGATCGCGATAGAGGACAGGGCCGCGGAACTCGGCATCAGGGTCCTCAACAGGATGGTGTGAACATGGATCTCAGAAACCAGAGAAGAATGGCGTCCGAGGTCCTCAAATGCGGTACGAACAGGGTCTGGATGAACCCCGACAACCTCGAGGACATCGAGGACTGCATCACCCGCTCCGACATCCGCGGGGCGATCGATTCGGGATTGATAAAGGCGAAACCCAAGCAGGGCTCGTCCAAAGGAAGAATAAGATATGCAGCCAACCAGAAGGCAAGCGGAAAGAGGAAGGGCCCCGGCAGCAGGAAGGGAACAGCAAACGCACGCGTCCCGGACAAACGCAGGTGGATAGCGACAATCAGGCCCATCCGCGACGAGCTGAAGATCTTGAGGGCGGAAGGGAAGATAACCCCGTCCGTCTACAGGCTCTACTACAGGAGAGCCAAAGGAGGGGTATACAAATCCCGCAGGAATCTTAAACAGCACATGGTCGCCGCAGGCCACCTGAAAGAGGAGGAGATCTGATGGCAACAGGACCGAGATATAAAGTTGCGTTCCGAAGAAGAAGAGAATACCGTACCGACTATTACGCCAGGAAGAAGCTCCTGAGGAGCGGCGAGCCCAGGGCAGTGGTAAGAAGGTCTAATAAGAACGTTACCGTCCAATTCGTCGATTTCGACATGGGCGGAGATATTGTGAGAGTAGCGGCGACGACCCGGGAATTACGCAAGATGGGATGGGAGTATTCGTGCTCCTCGATCCCGGCGGCGTACCTCGTCGGGTTCCTCGCAGGCAAGAGAGCATTGAAGAACGGCATAGAGTATGCCGTCCTGGATATCGGCATGCAGAACCCGAAGCACGGCGGAGTGCTGTTCGCAGCGGTGAAAGGCATGTCCGACGCCGGACTGGAGATCCCCCACAGCGAGGACGTCGTTCCCGCCGGGGACAGGATCAAAGGCAAGCACATCGACGGCGGCATAGAGGCCGCGTTGAGCGGCATGAAGAAGAAGATGGAGGCTGAGTAAGATGGATTGGATCCCGAAGACAAGACTGGGACAGATGGTCCTCAACGGCGAGATCACAACCATGAGCGGCGCATTGGAATCAAGGCTGCCTCTCCGCGAGGCGGAGATAGTGGACATACTCCTGCCGGACCTCAAGGATGAAGTGATAGATCTGAACATGGTCCAGAGAATGACCGACTCCGGAAGGAGGGTAAGGTTCGCGGTGACATGCATCGTCGGCAACGGCGACGGATTCATCGGAATAGGAAGGGCCAAAGGAAAAGAGGTCGGGCCGTCGATAAAGAAAGCGATCGACAATGCGAAACTCAACATCATCGAAGTGAAGAGAGGATGCGGATCGTGGGAGTGCGGATGCGGCAAGCCTCACACCCTTCCGTTCGAGGTGATCGGGCGCACCGGATCGGTGACGGTATATCTGAAACCCGCACCCCGCGGCATATCGCTCGCGGTGGGAGACGTGGCAAAGAGCCTCCTGCCCCTTGCCGGCGTGAACGACGCCTGGGGATTCGCAACGGGCAACACCAAAACAAAGGTGAACTACGCCATGGCGACATTCGAGGCGCTGAAGATGACCGCCCGCATGAGGGTCACCGAGGAACAGGCTCAGAGGCTGAAGATCGTTCCCGGCCCGGTAGGCATCAAGATATCCGAGACCAACGTCAACGCAGGGGAGGAATGAGGATGGCATATGCTGTGATACGCGTCCGCGGACAGGCGGACGTCAACAAGGACATAAGGTACACAATGGGGCTGCTGGGTCTTACCAGGGTCAACCACTGCGTCATACTCCCCGAGAATCCTTCCATAAAGGGAATGCTGCAAATGGTGAAGGACTACTGCACATGGGGCGAGATCGATGCGGAGACACTTTCCGCGATGATAAAGACCCGCGGAAAGATAATCGGCGACAAGGACATAACCGAAGAATACCTGAAAGAAAAGACGGGCTTCGGAAGCGTCGAGGAACTCGCCGAAGCGATGATCGAGAACGATTACAGGATGAGGGACATGGAGGACGCAAAACCGGTCTTCCGTCTGCATCCCCCGATAAAGGGCTACGAGGGCAACAAACGTTCATACAAGAACGGGGGCGCGCTCGGGTACAGGGGGAAAGAGATCAACGACCTCATCAACAGGATGCTGTGAGGTGGAGACAATGCCAAGCAGAACAAGGAAGATGAGAGGATCAAGGACCCACGGACGTGGGAAGAAAGCAGGCCGCGGAGCAGGACTCATCGGCGGGCGCGGACAGGCGGGTCTTTCAAAGACCGGTAAGATGTACATGCTCAGGTACGACAGGGACCACTTCGGAAGACACGGGTTCAAGAGACCTCAGTGCGTTGTGCGGGCGAACAGCTCCATCAACGTCAGCGAGCTCGCGGAACAGATGGAGCGCTTCGTTTCAATGGGGTTCGCTGCCAAGGAGGGGGATATGTATAATATCAACCTTACCAATGCAGGTATCGACAAGCTGCTCGGGAACGGAAACATAGGCATATCTGTCAAAGTGACCGTATCTCAAGTTTCCGCCAAAGCCCGCGAAAAAATAGAGGCGTCCGGCGGAAGCATAGCAGAGTAACAACGAGGAGAAGATGGGGATGGAAGAACAGCTAAGCTTGTTGTACAAGATAAAGCCGATCAGCGACAAGCTCCCTGCGGTCAAGCGTCCGGAAGGCCATGTGCACTTCAGGACCAAGATGATGTGGGTCGTGGTGATACTGGTCCTCTACTTTGTAATGACCAACGTATACATCTACGGCTTGGATCAGGCCGGGTCCCTGGACCTGTTCGCACAGTACAGGACCATCATGGCGGGAGCATCGGGAACGATCCTGCAGCTCGGTATCGGGCCGATCGTCACCGCCTCGATCATAATGCAGCTGTTCGTCGGTGCAAAGATCATAAAGCTGGATCTGACATCCAGGAATGACAAGGCATGCTACCAGTCGGTACTGAAGCTGCTCGTAATAGTAATGATAGTGGTGGAGTCCGCGCCGCAGGTATTCGGCTTCCTGGTGCCCTCCTCCTCCTTCGAAGCCACATGGGGCTCGTCGGGCGCAAGGCTGCTGATAATACTGCAGTTGTGCGTCGGGTCTTATCTGGTATTCCTCTTTGACGAAGTGATATCCAAATGGGGTATAGGCAGCGGTATCTCGCTGTTCATTGCGGCCGGAGTGGCGCAATCGGTATTCACAGGGGCTCTGAACTGGTATCCTATTAAAATGGGAGAGGTCATGAGTCTCACAAATCCGCCGGCGGGAACGATCCCGAAAGCGATATATGTGCTGACCCACACAACCTCTGGGGAGATGGCCAACGGCGGTTATGAACTGATATTCTTAGGGGAACCTAACCCCATGATCGCGTTGGTGGGGACCGCACTCATCTTCTTGCTGGTGGTGTATATCGAATCCACCCGCATCGAGCTGCCGTTGTCTCACGGCAACGTAAGGGGCGCGAGAGGCAGGTATCCGATCAAACTGATGTATGCAAGCAATATACCGGTGATATTGATGTCGGCGCTGCTGGCGAACGTGAGCATGATCGCTCTGCTGTTCTACAGCAATGACTTCCTCAGCAGCATTCCCTTCCTCGGGCACAATGCTTCGATAGGTTATTTTGAAAGCGGAAGCACTACCGCGGCCGGGGGGCTGGCCTGGTATCTGTCATCTCCGACGGGGGTGACCAGTTGGCTGATGCCCATTTTAGACCCGATCAGCTACGGCAACGGCCATACTGTGATACAGAACATAGGCCACGTGCTGGTCTTCGGGACGGTGATGATCATGGGTGCGATAATGTTCGCGAAGTTCTGGGTGCAGACCACGAACCTCGGGCCCGACGCCGTTGCCAAACAGATCCAGAAAAGCGGAATGCAGATACCCGGATTCCGCAGGGACCCGAGAGTGCTGAAAAGGGTGCTCGAAAGGTATATCCCCACGGTGACCATCATCTCGGGAGCGATGATCGGTGCGCTGGCCGCGGGAGCGGATATGATAGGTACCACCGGCCATGCCACCGGTACAGGATTGCTGCTTGCCGTAGGTATACTGATCCACTTCTATGAAGCGATAGGCCGCGAGCAGATGATGGAGATGAACCCCATCATGAGAGGATTCTTCGGCAGGGAGGAATGATAATGCCAAACCCCGGAAGCCCCGAGTCGGTGCAGACAAAGCAGAACATGCCGGGGTTCTCGAAAGGCACCATGATCGGTATGTTCGCGACCCTGGGGATCATGATGGTCGTCATGATGTTCAGGGGCCCGATAGGCGAAGGGCTGAATGTTGCGTTCCAGGTCATCGACTTCGGTTACAACTTCCCCGTGCTCACGCTCGTCATCGCCGGATTGATCATGATAACGCTGAGCACGGTCATAAGGTCGCTCATGACCGACTTCGTGGCCCAGGCCAGGAACCAGAAGATACAGAGCGAGTTCAATAAAGAGATGAGGACGGCAATGACCGAGAACAATCTCTACCAACTGAAGAAACTCCAGGAAGAACAGCCGAAGATAACGGCGAAATCGATGGAGGCCAGCACACAAATGATGAAGGTCATGCCGATCACGATGGTGGTCGTCATACCGGTATACGCATGGGTATGGTTCTTCATCGAGAAGGCGTCAGAGGCAACCGGAGGAACGCTTGACGTTGCGATGCCGTGGGGCATGGTGGACCTTGCCGCCCCTCTGTGGATCCTTCCCGGGATATGGATCATCATTTACACCATGATCAGCCTGCCGATAGGCCAGCTTGAGAACAGGGTCGTCAGATATTTCCTGCTGAAGAAACGCATGAGCATGCTGGAAAGCGGTGCGATCACGGCGGAAGAATATCCCCCGAAAGCGCCGAAGAGGTCCGAAAGTTCTGAAAAGTCCGCGGACAAGGTAAAAAGTGTTTTTGCAAAAGTATTGCGCAAGCCGGGAAGCCGGGAAGAGACGCAGTCTTCGAACAAGGATGAAAAAACGTCCAAGGACGGAAGCCGGGAACAGCCTCAGAAAAAGAGATGAGATTTCCATGAGGGTCACCATAAGCGGCCCTCCGGGGTCCGGAAAAACGACCGCGTGCAAAAAACTCTCCGAGAGGCTCGGCCTGAAAGCGGTGGCCTTCGGAGAATTTTTCCGAACGCTCGCCAGAGAGAAAGGGATGACCCTCGCCGAGTTCGGCGCTCTTGCCGAGACGGACCCCACGATCGACAGGAGGGTCGACGAGATGATCCTGGACGTCGCAAGGAAGAATCCCGATGTGATCCTGGAATCCAGACTTTCCGCTTATATGCTTACCAAGAACAGCATCCCCGCTTTCAGAGTTTATCTCTGGGCAAGCCCTGACGTAAGGATAAGAAGGGTGGGGGTAAGGGAGGGGGAACCCTTTGAGGACGTATGCCTCCATACACTTGAAAGACAGTCCTCTGAGGCAAAACGTTACAAGATGTATTACGATATCGATATAGAGGACAAAAGCGTGTACGATCTGATCCTCAACACCGACGATCTGGACCCGGATCAGGTCGTGGACAGGATAGTCAAGGAGATAGAGGAAAGCACTTGCTCGTAAAAGACCCGGATACATTGCCCGATAAGTGGGGAAAGAGGCCCTCGGACCGATCCGTGGGCGAACTTCTGAATGCGGGAGTGATAGCTCTCGACAAACCCTCCGGCCCCACCTCCCATCAGGCCACGGCCTGGGCAAGGAATGCACTTCATGTCGAGAATATTAGCCACGGGGGAACGCTCGACCCGTATGTCAGCGGCGTCCTCCCCATATGTCTGGGGAAAGCGGTCAGATTGACCGATATCGTTCTCTCCTCCGATAAGGAGTACGTGTGCCTGATGAGGCTTCACAAGGATGTCGAAAAGGAGAGGATAATCAAGGTGATGGAGAAGTTCGTCGGCAAGATATACCAGACGCCGCCGGTCAGGTCTGCGGTGAAGAGACAGCTCAGGATAAGGACCGTCGAACGGCTGGAGATCATCGAGATAAAAGGGCGGGAGATACTTTTCAGAGTGTCCTGCGATGCCGGCACGTACATAAGGACACTGTGCACGGACGCGGGGGAGGCACTCGGATGCGGAGCGAACATGGTAGAACTCAGACGCACGCGTTCAGGGATCATGAAGGAGGATAACGCAGCGACACTGCAGGACATGACCGACGCATACATCTTCTGGCAGCAGATGGGCAAGGAGAAGTGGCTGAGGAGCATGCTGATGCCGATGGAGGTCCTTGTAGAACCTCTTCCAAAAGTGATCGTGAAGCCCACTGCCGTCGATGCGGTATGCCACGGCGCCGACCTCAACATCCAGGGGATACACATGCTGGACGATGACATCAGAAAGAACGCCCTCGTCGCAATGATGACCGCCAGAGGCGAACTGATCGCCATAGGCAAAATGATGATGTCAACGCCGAAGATAATGTCAGCGGAACAAGGCAAAGCGGTGGATGTGGAAAGGGTGTTCATGGAAAGAGGGCATTATCCGAAGATGTGGAGATTCTCGACGGACATCGAAGAGATCGGCGAGCGGACCGGCCCGGATGAAAATACCTATTAACAGACAGAACATTCTCCATATGATGGGATCGCTCGGCGGGAAGGAACAGGTCTTCGGGAAGGAAGGATTGGTGCTGGGAGAGTTTGACCCTTCCGTCGAAGGATTATACAGGAACGTCAAGGCTTTCCCGTTCAATGTAAAAAGGAAAAAAGTGATCATCATCGCCATAACATCGGATCTCCCGGTCGATGTTGCCGTCGTGGACGAAGAAGGATCGCCCGTAACATACAAGCAGGCGGTCAAAGAAGGGTCGATAGGTCCGATCCCGACAGGCGGCAACAGAGAGATGGGCATAATCCTGGGCATCTATCAGGGAGATAAAGCGACCGTCAATGTTGAGATATGGATGGCAAGAGCATGAATCTTCGGATAGAAAAAGGAAGGAAAGGGGATTTCTGGGCAGACCAGCTGCCGGAAGGGATAGCTTTGGTCAGAGGCTGCGACAAGATCATTTTGATCGCCGCCGCGGCATCCTTCCTGATATCCCTTGTGTACGTTCTCTATGCGGGGGCGAAGGAGGACGCCATGATGCATGAAGTGATGCCATGGCTTGCGATGCCGTTCTTTGTATGCGGCGTCATATTCTATATAAGATCGAAGTATTGGATACTCCTGATCCTGGCAGCGGCGGCTACGGTGCTTTGGTTCGTTGACATTGTCCCCATGACGCTTATATTCCTGCTGTTCTTCCTGCTCATAGGCGCCTCCGGGGTGGCGGCAGTGGTGGATGCCGTTCAAAGGATAGTATTCTACAGAGTGCTCCGCAGGATCGAATATATCAACATCAAGAACAAACTCACAATGAAAGATAAACTGGCGGCCTTCGTGTTCAATGTCCCTGAGAATCTGGATACAAGGAACATCACGATGGATTATGAGCTCAGCAGGACGAAGATGCCGTGGAAGGAGGTCGGGAATTCCATATCGCTCGGCCTTATGGTCGGGATGTTCATATGGATCTACCTCTCAATGAATCCTGTGTTCATGAACCTGAGCTCGGAGAGCTCCGCGCCGCTTCTGATGTTCACCCTGATCCTTTACATCCCCGTGCTGGTGATGCCGTGGACCATCTTCAGATCGCTGAACGTGAGGATCGAGACCAACTACAGGGACTTCAAGGTATACAACGGGATAAGGGCCACCCTTCAGAGAATGGCGATACCAGTCGTCGCCGCACTGTTCTTTGTCCTGGTGGCAATAAACACCTCGGACATCTACACGGTCGCGTATTACATCATGTTGTCCGCCGTCATGATAGTCGTGATCCTGACCACTGTTTCGGTTTTGTATTACTGGGTATTCGAAGCCGTAACGATAAACGACATAATTTCCAAATGGAAGATGTTCAGACCGGTACCGGTCTTCGCAAGGCTGGAGGACGGCGGGAAGAGGCCGCCGCAGGACGATGTTGCCGGGACCCCGAGAAGAGATAAGAATGATTTCGGGGAGTTAGTGCTTCCCGAAGATAAGTGAACATCAGTCGAAGAACGAAGAATTCGGCCTGCCTCTGGAGTCCCATGCCTTTATGATAGGCTTGAACAGCTCAACGGAGGACATCCCCGGCGTCTTGTTCAATCCGATCAGTTCGGGTTCTTTGTTGTTTGTAATGATCACCTGATACCTCTGTTCTGTGCCCTTGACCTCGACGAACGGGAACTCGGCGGTCTTGGCTATATCGAGGATGACGTCAGCCATCAGCTGTATGTCCTCCGGGCAGAGGTCGTCCGGAACAGTGATGAAGAATGAGCTTTCCTCGGTCTCGCCGTTGAGCAGGAACATCACTTTCGACATTTCCAGGAGGTCCCTGAATCTGACCTCTTTCTCTCCGTCCCCTGCCAATTCGATGAGTCTGCTTTTCACGGTGTTTGGTATGTCGATGTATATCGTCTCGATACCAAGTATCTTCCACATGACCACCCCAAGGCGGTTTGAATAATTAAGCGATTCCACGCATTCGAGCGTTCAGTATGAATGACGGCCCCGTCAAGACGCCGCATCCTAAGAAAGCTTAAAGATAGCGCCGTCCTTCTGACCATAAGGTCATTGATCATGGCGGATGATTTCAAGGTCACACCGTGGGAAGTAAGCGGGGACATAGACTACGATCTCCTTATGAAACAGTTCGGCACCACGCCCATCGACGATGCGCTGCTGAAAAGGATCGGCGGATACGGCGAACTCCACCCGATGCTGAGGAGAGGTATATTCTACACCCACAGAGACTTCGGGAAACTCTTGGACGAGTATGACAAAGGCAACAAGTTCATTTTGTACACCGGCAGAGGCCCGTCCGGGCACACGCACCTCGGGCACATCATGCCGTGGATATTCAACAAATGGATCCAGGACACCTTCAAAGCCGATATGCTGTTCCAGATGACCGACGACGAGAAGTTCCTCTTCAAAGACCTAACCCTTAAGGAAACAAGGTCCGCCGCATACGAGAACGCGCTTGACTTCATCGCGCTCGGATTCGACCCAGAAAGAACAAAGATAATTCTGGACACAGAGAACATCAAGACGCTGTATCCGATCGCTCTCGAGGTCGCAAAAAAGGTCACGTTCTCCACCGCCAAGGCCGTGTTCGGATTCGACAATTCCACCAACATAGGGTCTATTTTCTACACCGCCATCCAAGCGGCGCCTGCGTTCCTCCCCACAGAGAGAGCGGGAAAACAAGTTCCCTGCCTGATACCGTGCGGCATCGATCAGGACCCGCACTTCAGAGTGGCGAGGGATGTTGCCCCCGGCCTAGATTATCCGAAACCCACGATGATCTACTGCAAGATGTTCCCCGGCCTCGGAGGCGGGGACAAGATGTCCTCATCGGACGAATTCGGAACCATCTATACGACGGATCCTCCCAAGGACGTGAAGAAGAAAGTGGGAAGGGCTTTCACGGGCGGATGTGTCTCCGTGGAAGAGCAGAGGAAGAAAGGCGGGAACCCCGAAGTGTGCGCAGTGTTCAAGTACAATTATTTCCTCTTCGAAGGAAACGACGAAAAGATCAACACCCTTGCAGAAAAATGCAGGAAAGGAGAGATACTCTGCGGAGAGTGCAAGCAGATCCTCACGGAACGGATCAATGTCTTCCTGGAAAAGCATCAGGCCAAAAGGGAAGAGGCGAAAGAAGTGATCGACGGCATGACGTTCGACGGATTCAAATGGTGATCGGATGGAAATCTCAGATATCGTGGAAGGGCTAAGTTACAACGAGAGAAAACTTCTGATATCTCTCGGCACTCTCGACGGATCGGCATCGCCGGCGGAACTGATAAAGACGAAGGACTTCGATCTGGAAGTGGAGATAATGGGCGCCGCGTCATGGCTGGCATCCAAAGGCCTGGTGAGGATAGAAGAGAACGTTCAAAAATTCCTAGAGGTCACAGATAAAAAGATCATCGAAAAAGGACTGCCTGAAAGGCGCGCGATGACGATCATCGGCGAAGCGGGCGGAAGGATGGATATGGGCATACTGTCCGAAAAGATGCCCGGCGGCGAGGACAAGATAGCCGTCGGATGGCTGAGGAAAAAAGGCCTGGCAGACATTGTCCCGGCGGGAGGAACGAAGCATCTGGCACTTACAGATAAAGGCAGATCCGCGCTCGATTCCAAGATGGATGACGAGGCCCTTCTGGAAAGAATGGCAGCCTCTCCCGTACACGAGAAGGATGCCGATCCGAACCTGGTCAAAGACCTCAAGGGGAGACAGGGGATGATCCAGGACAGGATAGTCACGGAGAGAACGATATTCCTCACCGACGAAGGCAAAGAAGCGGTCTCCCTGGGAATAGAATTGAAAGAAGAGGTCACTGACATAACGGACCGCCTGATCCAAAGCGGCGATTGGGAGAACATACAATTCAGAAAATATGATGTGGGGACGTTCGCGCCATCCGTCACCCCCGCAAAGAAACACCCGCTGACCAGGCTCGGCAGCGAGATAAGACAGCTTTTCACGAACATGGGTTTCACGGAGATGACATCCGAGTATGTACAGCCGGCGTTCTGGAACCTCGACGTGCTTTTCACGCCGCAAGACCATCCTGCAAGGGACCTTCAGGACACATTCTATCTTGATGTACCGAACAGAATAGAGATCGAGGACGAGGCTCTGGTGCAAAAAGTGAAGGACATACACGAGAAAGGCGGGAACACCGGGTCCACCGGATGGGGAGGCGTGTGGTCCAAAGAAAAAGCGGAAGCCGCGCTGCTCAGAACTCACAGCACTGTGAGCAGCATAAGATACATCGCCGAACATCCGGACGCGCCCCAGAAGGCGTTCTCCATTTCAAGGATATTCAGGAAGGAATCGATCGACTCCACTCATCTTCCGGAATTCACCCAGATAGAAGGGATAGTAATCGACGAGAACGGCAACTTCGACATGCTGATCTCGCTGATAAAAGAGTTCTATGCAAAAATGGGGTTCGACCAGTTAAGGATCAGGCCGGCTTACTTTCCGTACACGGAACCGTCCCTCGAAGTGGAGGTGTTCTTCAACGGAAAATGGATGGAGCTGGGAGGCGCAGGGGTATTCAGACCGGAGGTCGTAGAGCCTTTCGGGGTCAGATATCCGGTACTCGCATGGGGATTCGGTTTCGAGAGACTGGCTATGCTGAAATGGAATATCAGGGACATACGTGACCTGTACATCTCGGACATGGACGATCTGAAAAAGAACACGGTGTTCTGATCAGTCGAAGCTTACGCTCTTTCCGTTCTTTATGTGCTTGGTGAGGGTATCGATCCTTTCTTTGGTCCTGTCCTTTCTGGAGACCTTCCTCGCCTTGCTCAGATAGCTGAGTGTTTCGTCGGTCTTACCGGCGGCGTATGCGATGCCCGCCCTCAGCAGCAGTATGTCATCGATCCTCGAGGCGTCGTTGTTGTCAGAAAGCACTCTGCATGAAGAATCCAAAAGATCTGATGCTTCGTCGTACCTCTTCATCCTGAACAAACACTTCGCGGCGATGAGCGCCGCTCTGGATGACGGAGATCTGTCGAACAGAGCGGCGGCCATATCGAGGCCCTTCTGAACGTCCCCGGAGAGCATGTGCGCCTCTGCCCTGATCATATCGGCATCGGGCGTCAGGTAATCTGCTAGTATGTCAGCGCACGAAAGGGCGTCTTTCACATCCGCGCATTCCAGAGCCATTCTCGCCCTTATGTTGTAGACGGGCTCGGCGTACTTTGGCGCTACCGTTGCCTCCTTCATGATCGAAAGGAGGTCCTCGTTGGGATTCTCAAGGAATCCTTCGGAATTCCTCACAATGAGTTTGCACGCCTCGGTGTTCCTTCCCGCCTTGACAAGATGGTAAAGTCTTTCCTGGTCGTCCGTTTCGTTATCCATCCACCAATCCGCCGCACGGCTGTGCCAGACCTTTGCTTTCTCCGGTTCCGTAAGTGAAAGGTATTTGTCGCGGACGGCATCGCTTATGCACGTCATGCCGTAGAAATCTGCAGGTATAACTCCGGTGTTTGTCTCCGGAAGCGTCTTTCTCTGTATCGGCACCCTGAAGACGCATGCGAGGCCGAATGTCTCCTGATCCTTTGCGCTGAGACTTTCCCACATTATCCCCGGGTCGCATCTTTTCATATCCAGGAGCGTTTCGATCGAAGCGCTTCTCGACATGAAAAGATGCGACCCGGGAGTCATGTGGGAAAGCCTCAGCGTGAAGGACAAAGAGACATTCGGCCTCGCATGCGTCTTCCGGCTGCCCATACCCAGAAAGACGCTTCCCGATACGA
>JAISPV010000135.1 GCA_031274665.1 Candidatus Methanoplasma sp.
ACAGAGGGATGATCAAAGGGATAATACTGAACAACATCCGGGGCGACATATCCAGGATGGTCCCGGGAGCAAAGGAACTCGAAAAGATACTGAACATCCCGGTGATAGGGATGATACCCCATATCCGGTTAGAACTGCCGCTCGAGGACTCGGAGACGCTTAGGGGGATGAAGAGCAAAGGGAACGGCAGCATCGTAATATCGGTGATAAAATTGCCGAGAATAGCGTGTTTCACCGACCTAGACCCTCTTTACATGGAAGATACGACAGTGAGATTCGTCACGGAGCCGGAGGAGCTGGAAGGGACCGGGGCGGTGATAATCCCCGGAACGAAGAACACGATCGAAGACCTCATATGGATGAGGGAGAAGGGGTTCGACAAAGCTCTTGCGGATCTGAAAGGAAAGGCCCCCATACTCGGGATATGCGGAGGATATCAGATGATGGGGCGTTCTTTGGAAGACCCCAACGGCATAGAGAGCACGTTTGCGGGAACGGTCGACGGGTTGGGATTCTTCGATAATGTCACGAGATGGAAGGACCATAAAAAGAAGACATGCTTAGTCGAAGGGACATTCCTGCCGACCGGAGAACCAGTGACAGGCTACGAGGTCCACATGGGCGTCAGCGAGATAAACGAAAAGCCGCTGTTCAATATCCGGAATTTTTCAGGGGACGAGAAAGAAGGCTCCTGCAAAGAGGAAGAGATGCTCTTCGGAACATATATTCACGGAGTACTGGAGAAAACGTCTTTCAGAAGGACCTTCCTTTCCTGCGTCAAGGGCGGAAAAGAAGCTCTTTCAAAGTATGAACCAAAAGATTATGACGTTCTTATCGAAGAGAATCTGGATAGATTGGCCGATGCGTTCGAAAGCAATATGGACATCGAAAAACTGATGGAGATACTGGGGGAAAGACAATGAAGGTCATTTTTCTAGGCACTTCCTCCGGCGCGGGGAAGACCACTCTTACCGCACTGTACTGCAGGCATCTGTATAAAAAAGGCGTCAAGGTCGCGCCCTTCAAGGCCTCCAATCTTGCGCTGAATTCCTTCGTCACGAAGGAAGGGCTCGAGATGGGGGTGGGGCAGGCATTCCAAGCCTGGGTATCCGGGATCGAGCCGTCGATAGACATGAACCCGATACTCCTGAAGCCGGTCGGAAAAGGAAGGATCCGGCTGATGATCAACGGCGAGGCGCAGGACGAGACCGCCCGCGACAACCCATGGGATACCAAGGCGGTCATGAAGCAGGCATGCGAGGCCTTCGACAGACTTTCAGGCAAATACGAAGCGGTGGTCTGCGAAGGCTCCGGGTCTCCGGTGGAACTGAACATCATGGACCGGGACGTGGCGAACATAGGCCTGATGAGGGAACGCAGGATACCGGCGATACTCGTTGGGGATGTGGAAAGGGGAGGGGTGTTCGCCGCTCTGTACGGAACATGGCTGCTCATGCCCGAGGACATCCGTCCGCTGGTGAAAGGATTCATAATAAACAGGTTCAGGGGAGACCCCTCGATACTTCGCGGAGCGATCGAGAAGATCGAGGAGCTCACCGGAATGAGATTCATCGGGACCATCCCGTACGTCGCACTGAGATTCCCGGAAGAGGATTCTCTTTCAGAGACGGCAGTGAGGCCGGACGGTCAGACTCCGATAGAGGTCTTCATCGATAATGCGGATTCTCTGCTGGAGACGGCAGCGGACAGCGGACTCGATCTGAAGAAGATCGACGAGATATCATCCGCCTGATGCGACCTTGACGGCCTTTATAAAAAAACCGTCAGCGATCGTCGTATCCATCGGGACCGGTCTTCCGTCCTTCATAAAAATGAAAGTGTCCGGAGCGAGACCGAGCGAACGCACAGCGTCGGCTATCGTCACACCGCACGCAATATCGTGTTCAATGCCGTTTATCTCCGCCTTTGCGCCCATGATACAGTGAAGACGCCCTCTTATTTTGATTTTTTGACAGTCGTTTCTTTATATTTTGTATGTGGTAGAGAGGCGGGCATGAGGAAACTGAACGGGGTCATGTTTGCAGCGGCGGCAGTGATCGCAGCCATACTTTTCATTGCACCGGTATCGTTTGTTTCCGCTGATTCGGTAAAAGTCCACTATCAGCCTGCACAGAACATAGAAGTGGTCTTTCTCGGCGGCCAGGAGATCGAGAGAGGGGGCGAGTTCACTATCAGGGTCACATCGTCGCATTATGATATGTCGAAGATCAGTGTCATGCTCTACTCGCTTAAACCGAACGGAGAACCCGACAGAACGACGACGATCCCTCTGGAGCGCGCCAAAGTGGTAGACGGCAACTCCGTGACGGTCACCTTTTTCGATCTGACAACGAACGTATTTATGGAGTTCTACGACCTCGTGCTGAGAGACCCGCTGAACCCGGACCATACGGACGAGTACACCAATGACGGTACCAAGAAAGACGCTCCTGTTCCGAACAACGGATCAACTACGGTCGCGATCGCCGTTTCGTCTCTTCTCGCGGGCATCATGCTTGCGATGATGGCCGGTATAAACAGAAAGATAGATTCTTTCTCGAAAGGTTCCGGTGGGGTGCAATGAAGATAGAGGATTACTTCAAGGCCCCGAACGAAGTATATGTGATCGACACGGAGACCACCGGGCTCGACGGCGGGCCGAGGGACCTCGTGGTAGATATCGGCATCTGCTCCGTCGACCTTGACAAAGGGGTAGTGAAGAGCGTCTACGGATCGGTCGTCGGCTATGACGTGACCGAATGGGGGGACCAAAGGACCAAAGCCTGGATATTTGAGAACAGCGACCTCACGCTGGACAAGGTGGCGGCCGCGCCCCCGCTTTTCAAAGTAAAGGAAGAGGTCACTGGTCTGCTCAGAGGCAAGACCGCGACATCGTACAACGTGCCCTTCGATATGGACAAATTCTTGTTCAGAGAGCCGTGGCGCCTGAGGGGCACGTTCAATGTCTGCACCGACATCATGAAAGCGGCTATGGAGGTATGCAAGCTTCCGAGCGAGTTATACGGAGTGAGCTACAGATTCCCCAAGCTCGATCATGCGTACAAGACGATACTCGACAGCGATCCGGCGGGCATCGGGGACGGGCAGGACCACCGCGCGTTATCCGATGCGAGGATGGCATCATATGTCATGCTGGAGATGTACAGGAACGGAAACTATCGTCCGTGATCATCCTTCTTTCTTTGTTTCCGCCTCAAGCGACTTTTGATAAGCGGATTCCGTCGCGTCGGATATCTTCCTCATCAGCCAGCTTTTGAAGAGAACGATCGCAAATAAGAACCATGCGGCAACGAGACAAGCTATCAGCAGATAATATTCGATGGGGAATATCGCAAGCGAGCCTATCTCCACTGCGACCTGAGGCACGTTGTACGTAAGCACGACAAGACCGAAGAGCAAGAGTGCCAGTATCGTGGGCTTGAGGTCCTTGGAAACCTCTCCGTCCACCGAATAGAACTTCAGCAGCGGATATATGAAAAAGAGCTGGGAAATCCCCGCCAGCACAAGGAATACCAGCATCGCGTTCCTTGCGGAAACGTCTGCAAAGCTCTCGTTTGCAAGCGATATGTGCGCGACGAATCCGTCCCAGTCGCTCCACATGGAAGAACTGCCGTAACTTTCGTACATCTGGCGGTACAGGTCCTCTCCCAGGGCGAACAGGCCGCTTTCCGTGGAATGCAGGAATATCGCATAGACGGCAAACCCGAACCCGGCTATCATCACCGCCATGGGTATCGAGAACCTGAGCACGCCGGGTAAGATCTGCGTTTTGTTGGTGGACGGTTTGGCCCATATTGCTATCAGGAACGCCGCGAAGGATACCGACGCAAGCGCATAGAACGCATTGTGCACAGGCATCATAGGGAGCCTTCCCAAGGCAAGCAACAATATCCCGACGAGCGCCGCGAGCACGAAGTTCCTTGTGAGATACAGCCGCAGGATGTCCCTCATTCCCGTTACGGTCCTCTTCCCTTCGACGATAGCTTTGGGCAGAGCGGAGAAGCTGTCGTTCACGAGCACCATGTCCGCAACGCCTCTTGCAGCACCGCTGCCGCTCTGAAGCGCCACTCCCACATTAGCGGCTTTGATCGACTTTACGTCGTTGACCCCGTCCCCCACCATCGTCACATACCGTCCGCTCTTTTTCAGCGAATCCACGACCATCTCCTTGTG
>JAISPV010000015.1 GCA_031274665.1 Candidatus Methanoplasma sp.
AGGTCCTCCTCTCATATCCGAGCGACCCAAGCGCGTTCATTCTCAGGTCAGTGATCGAATATGAGAGCGGGAACATCAACGCAGCGCTTCGGACCATTATGATGGGTATCGATAAGAACCCCGGCAACGCCGACGTAAAACTTCAGAAAGCGAAGATATTGTTCAAGACCGGAAGGACGGACAAGGCGGTCATAGATCTGGAAAAAGCTGAGAAAACCGAACCAAACAACATAGGCGTCCTGCTCCTGATGATGGAGATCGCCATATCAAAGAACAAGAACGAGGACGCCGTAAAACTGAGCAGAAGAATAATCGTGCTGGATCCCGGCAACATTGACGCAATGAACATACTGTCCAAGGCGAACCTTTCAGTGAAACGGGAGGATTCGTACGCTTCGTACAAGGACATGATGGTCGCCGACAACAGGGCGGAGAACTTCGTCAACATCCTTTCTTCGATGATCTCCGACGGCAGGTACAGCGACGTTTTGCATATGTACACCGAAAAAGAAAGGGAGTTCGGCAAGAACCCTATGGTAAGGCGCCTGAAGGGAAATGCGGAATATGCGATGGGCAAGTACAAGGAAGCGTCAGCGACCTACGCGTCCGCTTCCGAGATAGATCCGAAGGACCCGGTCATATGGCATTCTAAAGGCATGGCCGACGAGGCAAGAGGGGATCTGGAACTTGCGGAGGAAGCTTACAACAAAGCCGTCCTTCTGGATATGAACGAACCGGAATACTGGATATCCCGTTCTTTCATCCAAGAGAAGAAGAAGGATCTGGCCGGAGCGGTCGAATCCCTGAACAGAGCGATCGAGCTCAGACCGAATGATATTTACGCACTGGTAAAGAAAGGGATGATCTTCGCGGTGCTGGGAAGATTCGCCGAAGCGACATATTTCCTGGACATGGCGGCCATAGCCGAGCCGAACAACATCAACGTGCTGAAGGTCCAGCGCGAGGTCAGGGCGGCATCGGGCGACATCAACGGAGCAGAGGAAGCGGCCATGAAGATCGTCGGCAGGAAGCCCTCGGACGAAGAGGGGGTGGCCGCCGCGGTAAGGATACTGATGCTCAGCGGCAAGGACGATGTCGCCGCGGCCCTGATAGATAACGCACTGAAGGCGGAGCCGGCCTCGATACCTCTTCTCTATACCAAAAAAGAATTCTATACGCAGAAAGGGGACCAGAGAAAGGTCATAGACGCCTGCCACGGCATACTCGCGATACAGTCTGACAACGGTATGGTCAGGAGCGACCTTGCCGAGGCGTACACCGCGGCGGGCGATGTTAACGCCGCAAGAAGGCTGTATTCGGAGATCACCCCCCTAGAGAATACCGCCGAACAGAAATGCGAAGAACCCCCCAAGACGCAGAAGCAGAAGGTGCCGGAATCTGTCAAGAGATACGCAGAAAGGGTCCTCAGGCATGCATACATATCAAAACTCGCTCTCAGCGATCCCGACCTCATATCTGTTCTGGACATTGACGGCGCGACGACGAAGGCGGTGATGGCCTATCTCTCCGACATCGCGGAGTACGGGGACATCGCCCCCGGGACCCTGGAGTTCGAAAGGATGGAGAAACTTTCGCTGAGCGCCGTGACAAGAGGGAACTGCACGGAGCTGGAGAAGGACCCTATCATACCGATACCCTGCGCATTTGTCGCGGGCGGGGCGAAAGACGCGGACGAAGCAAAGCTCCTTGTCGCATACATCTACAAGGTCATAAGCTCCAAAAGATCGGTAAGAGTACTCCCTCCAGAATTGAAGAAAGTTGCGGAGACGGTCCAAAAAGGCGCGACCGTTGAGGAGATAATGAGAACGTCAAGGATCGGTGTGCATCAGGCGAAAATGGTCAAAGACAACCTCTGATCAGTATCTGTCCATCTCCGATTTCATATATTCTCTCAGCAGACATGTCGCATAGTTCCCTTTAGGAAGAGAGAAACTTAATTCATACCCGCCTTCGATAATCCTGTGCGACAGGTCCGCCACGGGACACAGGACCTCTCTTCTGCTTCCTTTGGAACTGCAGTGCGGCAGCCCCGGGACGATAAAGTCCCTTTGGGAGATCCTTTCCTCTTCAACGATGGACCTTTCGATCTCCCCCATCTCTCCTTCCGCTATCCTGCTTTCCGAACCGAACAGGGATATCGCAACGAACGCTCTTCCGGACCCGACCTGTCTTGCCACAAGATCGATGTTGTTCGGTGTCGTTGTGACCGGGTTCTCATGCAGCGGTATCCTGTTGGGATCCAGCGGGATCACGATGTCGCCGGCGATCGGCCTGTTCAGGGGAAGGCCTCTTCTCATGCGTTCGCTGAGCATTCTGTTGAAAAGGTATGACTGATAAGCGTGCACGAACATCATCTGAAGGTTCTTCGGAAGTTTCTCTATCGCTCCTTTCCAGTCGTCCGGAGAGGAAACGATGTGTTCCACCATGATCTTTTCGTAGGACAGGGAATCCGGCATTTTTTTCAGGACGGAGGACCAGTCCTCCTCCTTGGAAAGGGACCTTCTCGCATCCGCCGCATCCTCTCTCTCGAAGAGGGACGGGTCCGAGACGTAACATCTCACCGCGCCTTCGAGGTCTCCCCTGATGATGAGTTCGCCGACCTTGTGGGTGATCGGCCTCACGGCCCCGAATCTCTGCACTCCGAAGTAATTCGGAAAACCTCCGGCATCCTTCACGGCGGAGGAGACGTAACGGAGGGTATCGGGGATCCCGCTCTCCGGGGCTTCGCATTCCTTCACCTTTATCACGAACAAGTTCCCGATAAGGTCTCCGATCTTTATGCTCCTCTTTGCGGTGTAAGGGTCAGTGATCTCCACGTCATCAAGAGTGATCTTCTGCATGGAATCCATCGGGCATTCGAAGGACATGAGCTGCGTTGTGATAGCTCGTTTGTCCTTTGTTCCGGCAAAACCTATTTTCTCGCGCGATATGCCGAGGTTCCTCGAAAGCAGCCTCACCAGGCGGTTCGTTTCCCAGTTTCTGGTGGTGACCTCGGCTATGACGAATCTTCCGCCCGCCGCAGGACCGGGTCTGTCGGAGATCTCTTTTACGATAAAATCTTCAGGTTCTTTCTTTAAACGCCCGCCGGTCCCGTCGATATCGCTGAGATAGAAGGACATGCCTACATCCTTTTCGGCAGTGCGGCAGGCTCTGTAGCGGCTGTTCATTCTTTTACCGCGGCGAAGTAAGCGGACACGGTCTTTGAGGCCTTCTTTACCGCATCCTCCGGTTTTCCCTTCCGGACCTCCACGTACAACAAAGCGACCGATAATTCAGGGTGCTCATCTATGTACCTTACAACGATGACGTTCTCATCATCGTTGAGTGTCTTTATCATCGGTGTGATGAGCGTCGGGTTCGCGTCCTTGAACCCGAGGGTTATCGTCGTATCGGTCCTTTCGATGGTATAGGCTTTCACATCCTGGGATTGGCATGTGCCCGCTATAAATCTTTCCTAGGCTGCGTCACAGCTTGTCCGCCGTCTGCAATTCGTATATACTCAGGATCTCGTTCGCTGTGGTGCATTCTTCCGGGCCTTTGTCATCCCTCACACGGCCGGTGAACCTCGGAAACCTAAGACCGAGGCCGGCATCTTCCTTCACAACGCCCCAAGCCGCCGTGTGCGTCGGGCTCAGGCTGATCTCTGCCGCCACGACCTCAAGTACGACCGTGGGCAGGAACCAGACATCGGGTGTCATCTGTGTGTCCACCATGCGCGGACGGGCTTCGCTCAGATATCCGTCAAGCATATCCGGCATGCCGGCAAGGAACGCGTCGTCGAAACCGGTCCCAAGTTTGCAGACTGTACAGTATTTTCCAGTCTCGTCATCGAACACGGCCATCAGAAGGGCACCGTATTTTCCTGCCCTCTTCCCCCTGCCGTGGAATGCTCCCACCGCCACAAGATCAAAGGAATCCGTGAGGGCCTCTTCGTAGTCCTTTTTGTACTTGATCCAGAGAAATCCTCTGGAACCTGCTCTGTAGACCGATTCCGGCGACAGCGACTTTGCCATTATGCCTTCGCATTTCATACTCAGCGCCTTGCTGAAGAACTCCTCTCCTTCCTGCCGGGTGCCGACCACCTCCATCGATGTGAGTTGGACCTTCTCTGACAGATCAAAGGTTTTGCCGAGTCTCGACCGTCTTTGTTCGAACGGATAAAGGGTCATATCTTCATCGTCCGCAAGGAGTATGTCGAACATGAATATCCGGACCGGATAATCTTCGACCGCTTTGTCCATTCCGTGTTTCTTCCTGCGGTGCGTGACGGTCTGGAAAGGAAGCATGCCGCCGGTCTCCGGGTCGACTGCCACGCACTCTCCCTCGATTATCGCTCTTTCCGCCCTGCATCGCTTTCTTAGTTCGGAAGCGATGTCCGGGAAGTTCGAAGTGAGATCCTCAAGGCGCCTCGAGTACAGTTTCACAGAATCCTTATCGATATGGGCCTGCACCCTGATCCCGTCATATTTGAATTCCATCGCACACCTCCCGCCCATACGGTCCAAGATCAGAGGGATCGAAGGCAGGCGCTCGGCAAGCATGACCTTTATCGGGTTGCCCACTGCGACCTTTATCTTCCTGACCGCATCGACGCCGCCGGTCGCGAGCGTCTCCGCGACAAGGCCGAGGTCGCATGTTATGTTGAATGCCCTTTCGATCTCCGGGCGGTCCTCTTTTGTGCCGAAAGCGTCTGCAAGCGCATCGAGTATGGTCATCGAGGCGGCCCCTATCCTCATCCTCCCCGTGACGATGCGGCATATGTACCTGGCCTCGACCGGGCCGGAATCTTTCAGCAGATTGAAGAGATATTTCGTTTTCTTGTCCTGAGAATCCCTGCCTTCGGCGTTCTCGATGAGCGTCAGGTTCTTCAGTACTGTCTCCAGCGTCAAAGGTTCGTAGGACAGGGCAGTCTGTTTCTTGTTCTTGACCAGGGTTTCGGCGATGGTCCCCGGGTCGCCCTCTTTCTTCCAAAGCTCATCGATCTTGCTTTCGGACATTCCCGAAACGAATGCTATCGATCTCAGGACAAGCTTGTCCGCCATTCCAAGTTCCACGGCAAAGAAATCCGGATGCAGTTTCCCTTGCGATAAGTAGACTATATGTCTCAGCGAGACCGGGTCAAGTGTCCTGAAGAAACCCGAGAGGATAGAGGTCATCTCAAGACGGCTGCTTGTTCCCTCCAGCCTGTCGAACACATCCGCGATCTCGGAGTACAGCATCGCAACTCCATATGCTCTCGGCCTATTAGAAATCTCTCAGTTTCATCTGACTTTCTCCGAAGGAGAAGGACAGGTCCCTGTTGAGCTTTTCCAGCCTTGAACGCATCTGGTCCTCCTTCTTTTTGCTGGAACTTTCGAAGACCTCGTCCATGGTCCCCTTTGCGATGAGGACGAACACCTCCCCGTCGTTCTTCCTTCCGGTACGCCCCCGTCTCTGGATGGTCCGGATCTCCGACGGGACCGGTTCATAGAATATCACGGCGTTAGTGCTTGCGATGTCCAGCCCTTCCTCCCCGACCGAGGTTGCCACGATGACATTTCTGGTGCCGTTCCTGAACTCTTCCAGTATCTCGATCTGTTCTTTCTGCCGCAGACCGCCGTTGGATTGTCCTATGAGCTTCCCCACCCTCGCCCCTTCTATCGTCGAGAGCTTCTCGACAAGAACATCGCATGTGTCGCGGTACTGTGTGAACACCATCACTTTGGACGAACCGTCGGAATTCAATATCTGGCTTACCAGGCTCATGAGCTTTGAGACCTTGGGATGCTCCATCCTGCTGCCCGAGACCATGTTCCAGACATCAAGATATTCTTTTCTGGCGACGAGTTCCTTACCGCCTTTGTTTCCTTTCTCAGCCTGAGTCTCGTCGGTCAGTCTGGTCATGTACGATCTGAGCGAGCTCATCCCCTGGGTCTCAGCAAGGTTGATCGCGTGGAGTATCTTTATGCAAATGGACTGGACAGTGAGGCCGCGGTAGAGCGTCAGCGAACGTTCCCCTCTTCTCAGCCTTTTTTGTACGGACTCCCCGATCATCAGCATGTGCGTGGTAGAAGGCGGCCAGTTCTCCTTCGTAAGCCTCAGGTTGGAAAGTTCGATGAAGTAGTGGTCAAGCAGCTTCTTCAGCATCTCGACTATATCCAGAAGTTCCTTCGGCATGTTGACCTCTATCTTCTTTATGTAAGTGTCATGTATGTACGGCGCGACATCCGGGTCCTCCTCTGTCCTGACGTCTATACGCAGGAATCTCAGGTTCCTGCAGACCTCTTCCACCTTATTGATGTCGCTGCCGGGCGAGGCCGTGAGCCCCACTGACCTGATCCCTCTGGTGCAGTGTCCGGCGACCGTCACGTACGCGTAGTTCCCGGTGCCTCTGTGCGCTTCGTCAAATATCACCAACCCGAAATCCTCCATGCCGTACATCCCGTTCTCCAGATCGTTGGCGACGGACTGCGGGGTCGAGACGACGACATCGCTCTCTTCCGCTACTTTCTTTCTTGTCTCGGGCTTCATGAGGCCGTTCATGACGCCGATCTTCGTATGGACCAAAAGGTCAGAGAACACGGACGCATGCTGCTCCACGAGAGGTTTCGTAGGCGCCATCATAAGTACTTTTTTCCCATCCCGAAGCGTCACCGCGGTTATGTAGAGGGCGATGATGGTCTTACCGAGGCCGGTGGGAAGAACGACGAGCGTGTTCACGTTCAGGCAGTCCCTTGCCAGGGTCATCTGGTATTTCCGTTCTTCCACTGTGTCCGGGATTATCCTCGGATGAATGATGTAGCCCATGCAGGACCGCATTCGGAATATGATAATAAAAAGTTGTTCGGGAGGTGGCCGAAAGTGGCCATCAGCGGCAGCCGCTGCCGCAGGAGGAACAACCGCTGAAGTTGGGGTCGCGTATCGTCAGGCCGGTCCCGAAGTTGGGGTCGTCCACGAACTCCACGATGCAGCCCTCGAGCGCTTTCTGAGTATCCTCGTCGTAATAGATCTTGAAAGCCGAGGCGCTGTTGTCGACGATGTCCCCTTCTGCGCTGCTTTCTTGGAAGGACATCCCGAACTGAGGTCCGGAGCATGCGATACCTGAAAGGTAGATCTTGATCCCATATCCGACCTTCTGGTTCTTCTCCAGGAGCTCCTTTATGAAATTCTCTGCATCAGGTGTAATCTGTACCATATTGATCGGCACCTAATATGCCACGAAGTATAAATAACCGACCAAGAGGCTGAATATTGAGTAGAAAATGTGCGAACGGCGGTCATTTTTCATCCGGGAACATGTCCGCATATTCTCTGAACGCATATGACTGAGAGCGCGTCATTGCTATGTACGAGCCTATGAGAATGCTCTCCAAGACCTCGTCCTTGGTGGCCCCGGCCTGTACGGCATGATGCATCTGGACCCTCACGCAATGCTGTCCGCCCAAAGCGGCCGCCGCGGCCACCGCCGCCAGATACCTTGTCTTTTGGTCAAGTTCTCCTTTTCCCTCCAGTATGGCCTTCCCGAGATTGGCGGCGGGTATGAACATGTCCGGGCGTCCGGACAGTACTTGGTTGACCACTGGTATGAAACCGTACTGATCTTCGATCGCTTTCAGTATCTTTTCGGTGATCTCCCGTTCTTTAGGGTCTTCCTGCATGATGCTCCATTGTTCTTTGTATTAACATACTTGTCTACTCAGGTATGCTAACTGTAAGGGTTCTTTCTTAATGCAAATGTTGCCGGTCTTTTTCCCATACGATGAACATCGTTGGGAGAAAAAGAAAATGGAAGCAGAAGAGGTCCTCAGGACCACGTTCAAAGAGATCGGAAAAGAGTATGGTTTTGATAAGGTCGAGGCGGAATTCGTCGCCTTCAAAGAATTCAAGGTCAGATGGCAGAGAAGCTACAAATGGGCGGATTTCAAGGTGTCCGACTATCTGGAGGACGCACCTCCCGAAGTGATCGCCGGACTGTGCACGTCATTGTTCTCAAAGATAACCGGAGAGGACGAAGGATATTCTGAAGATATGTGCAGATGGATAACCGCACCGACATTCTCGGAGTACAAACAGCCGCTGTACCTGAAAAGGAGCAGGAACCTCACGAGGTCTCACGAGGGGGAGAAAAAGGACCTGGAGGAAGCATACAAAAGACTCGCGGACATGGGGCTGGTGGAAAAGGACCCCTCGGTCCACCTCACCTGGACAAAGGAATCCAACATAAAGAAGATCGGTTACTGCTCGGTGCTGATGAAGGTGATCACGATATCGAACGTGCTCGATACGGATATGATACCCGACTTCGTTCTCGATTACTGTCTGTATCACGAACTCTGCCACCTCATCATAGGGTTCGATCCGTCCGCAAAAAGACACGGGGAGGAATTCCAGAAACTTGAGGCGAAATTCCCGAAAAGGGATGAGGCGGAGGAGTGGCTGAAACGGCTTTGTCTGTATCTGTGAGGGAGATCTCACAGTCTTTTTCTTATTATGCCGAATTACCGACAGGGATACGGTAAGGCTTGAACTTTAACTCGTAGCGTGTTTTTTCCTGGCACCCTCATGCAAATCCTGCGTGTCGTGGG
>JAISPV010000035.1 GCA_031274665.1 Candidatus Methanoplasma sp.
TAAGGTTCGCCTTCACGGTGAAGGAGATCGTGAGCATGGGCAGGATGCCTTTTCAGGAGTCCCTCAGAGGGGAAACGACCGACGACCTTCGGATAATTGAAGACGCCATGGAACAGACCGGGCTGACTGAGCTTGCGGACAGGTACATTAACACCGTAAGCGGGGGAGAAAGGCAGCGTGCGATAATCGCCAGAGCAATTGCCCAGACGCCGAAGATAATACTGATGGACGAGCCGACCCTGCATCTGGACATAAACATGCAGTTCGAGGTCCTGGACCTCATTCAGAAGCTTTCCGCGGAGAACGATCTCACCGTTGTGATAGTATCTCACGACCTTCCCATGGTGACGAGGTACTGCGACCGCGTCGTGCTGATCCACAACCACGGGATCTTCGCCGTCGGGGCCCCGGAAGAGGTCCTTACCGAAGAGAACATGAAGAAAGTGTTCAACGTCGACGCCATGCTGGAGAAGGACCCCCGCACCGGAAAGAGCACTGTGCGCCTGTTCGGTTCATGTAAAGAATAAGGCCGGTATCCTGAACCATTAAATATTATCTCTTATTATCAGGAGATACTGCCCTGGTAGTGTAGTGGCCTATCATGAAGCCCTGTCGAGGCTTCGACCCGGATTCGAATTCCGGCCAGGGCGCTCATATATCAATTGTCGAAATGCATCCGACGGCGGAACCGAAAATTCTTTTTATCACAAATGCTAAAGGGGTTGCAATGCGTTGGATGCTCAGAAGTAAGATACATAGGGCGACGGTCACCGATACCAGGCTCGACTATGAAGGAAGCATCACGATAGACAAGGTCCTTTTGGAAAAGGCCGGGATATGGGTTGGGGAAAAGGTTACGATCGCGAACCTCAACAACGGCGCGCGTTTTGAGACGTATGTGTTCAACGGCGGCGAAGGCACGGGTACGATCGCGATCAACGGCGCAGCGGCCAGACTTTGCGAGAGAGGCGACAAGATAATAATAATGGGATACGAACTGACCTCGGAACCCATCCAAGCAAAGGTTGTTCTGGTCAACGACGACAACAAGGTCGTCAGGGAACTCGTGCACTGATGTACCGCGTGTTCTCGGACGGGGGATCAAGAGGCAACCCTGGCCCTTCCGCATATGCCGTCATAGTCACCGAGGACGGCAAGATCATCCATCAGCATTCAGAGTTCTTAGGCATCAACACCAACAACTACGCCGAATACCGCGGACTCATAGCGGGATTGACGAAGGTGCTGGAATTGAAAATAGAAACGGTAGAGTTCGTAATGGATTCCGAACTTGTTATAAAACAGATGCGCGGCGATTATAAAGTGAGGAGTGAGAACATAAGGAACCTTTATCATGACGCGATGGTCCTTTCGTCGATGATCCCGAATGTCAGATTCAGAAGTGTGCGGCGCTCGGAAATGATGATACCGCTTGCCGACGCTTTAGTGAACAAAGAACTGGATATGCATCAGTGACCTTGTATCGCCGCCGGAAGATCGCACGTCCTTACAAGTTTCTGTTCCCCCGACGACATATCCCTGAGCGTGACGGAATCTGTCTTCATGTCCTCGGGACCGACTATCACGGCGAACCTCGTATTCACCGATGAGGCGTGTTTCAGCGCTTTGGCCATCTTTCTGTCCGCGAGATCGATATCGGCGGAGATGCCGGACCTTCTGAGTATTCCGACGATCTCGAACGCTTTCGATCTCATTTCGTCGGATGCCGGTATCACGTACGCATCGATCTTGTTGACAGGATAGACTGCTCCCTCCTTTTCGAGTGCCAGAAGAACTCTGTCGAACCCTATTGCGAATCCGGTCGAGAACACTTTCTCACCGCCGAAGAGCTCGGACAGTGTGTATGACCCGCCGCCGCATATCTGCTTCTCCGCTCCCAGTACCGGCGCTTCCACCTCGAAGACCATTCCCGTGTAATAATCCAGACCTCGCACCACACCGAGGTCTATCTCCGGAGCGTCGACGCCCATCGCCGACAGATAATCCAATATCTGTCTCAGATATTCTGACTCGCCGCCGTCGATCTTGCTTAGCACCTCGATCCCGCCGACGGTGCCGGTAAGTTCAAAGACGGAATCCGCATCCTCTTCTGATACGCCGGCGGCTTCCATCAGGGGCCGGGCCTCCTCGTAGAGTTTCTTGTCAAGCTTCTGGAGGATCTCGGGCATTTTTTCATTTGGTATCCCGACCTTGACGAGCTGTTTTCTCAGCACACCTATGTGGCCTATGCGCGCTTTGTGATCTTTAAGACCAAGCGCTTTGATCATTTCCATTGCGGAAGCGATCACTTCCGCATCTGTTTGCGGCGTCGCCGTCCCGATGATCTCCGCGCCGAACTGGAAGAACTCCCTGTACCTTCCGCTCTGCGGCCTTTCATATCTGAAACACTGCCCGAAGTAGAATATCTTGATCGGCTTGGGGTCATTGCTCATGTTGTTGACGAAGGACCTTATCGCCGGCGCCGTCATCTCCGGCCTTAATGCGATGTCCCTTCCGCCTTTGTCCTTAAAGGCATACAGCTCGTTGATGATGTTCGGTCCCGATCTCAGTATGAAAAGTTCCGCCTCTTCGAAGATGGGTGTCTGTATCTCCCTGAATCCGGATCTTTGGACGGTCTGCCTCAGGATACCTTCATAGAACCTTCTCCGCTCCATATC
>JAISPV010000080.1 GCA_031274665.1 Candidatus Methanoplasma sp.
CATATGCATTGCGGCCGATTTCAAAAAATATGATGAATATGCGGTCAGACAGATAGACCGCAACATCGAACTGATCCGTTACAAGATGTTCAAAGACAACATGATCATGTTCGAGCAGATAACGTCCACCTCGGCGGTCCCGGAATGTGCGGCAAACAAGAAAGGCAGCGATAATCCGTTCCTGGACAAATATGAGAACGCAAATCAAGCGATAAAAGATCTGTATGACGAATTGGAGGATTATACGCTGGCCATCGATGACAATATAATAAAAAATCAGCTGAAACACTATGTCGCATTCAGGAGGATCTCCAATTTTCTGTGTATCGAGATAAAAAGCGACGGCCTATTGTTGTTTCTGAAACTCAATCCTGACGAAATAGAACGAAAGGCAAACATGAGGGATATGAGAGGCATCGGCCACTACGGGACCGGGGACCTGGAAATAAAGGTGAAAAGCCAAGCGGATCTGGAAAGTATCAGATCACTGATATCAAAAGCGTATGGGTCCTGAAAAAGATAGAAAGAAACCTTCAGTTACCTGAAGGGATCGGTAACTGATGTGTTATACGTACCACGTTAATGCAAATGGCAGCATGTCACACTTTTCAACCCTTGGTCATTTAGGATATAACGTCACCTCTGCAGTATGGTATAACGAGGTCAGTATCTGTCAGGCGGCAGATTCAATCTACCTGAACCTTCTGAAAGTTTCCTTCTATAACGGAATTATTTGTACTTTCTAGGTACTTTTTCCTTCTATAACGTGCTTTCGACACCCTCAGCCCGAGACTGTGATCTTTGCATAGCGCCCGCTGCCTGTCACCTGATGACAGGCCCCGACGGGCCGTCATCCGTCAAATATCTCGAACAAAAGCGAGGGATCCATGCCGATGGCGTCCAGGTACGAGAACACTGCGTCCTCGGTCTCTTCCGTTCCGAGAACGGACAGGGCGTCCATGCCGCGATGGTATTCGAGGATGGCGTTCTGTATATCGCCGCATACCTGATTGACCGTCCTTCGTCTTCCTTTCCTGTTACGCCTCAGCAGCGCGTCAAGGATGCTGGAGACCAGCGTCGCTATCGCCACCACGAAGAGAAGGGCATTCGCACGGGAGGGCGTCCTCACGTACACGGAATCCACGCCCATCCCGGACTTCATGAGACGGTAGGTGTGCTCGACCTTGTACTGATCCAGATACAGCCGCAGGACCGTGTCGGTCGTTGCGCCGTGCCTCACGTTCTCCGCATCCTCAGAGGCGCACGGAAGATCTGTCACTATTACGGATAACGCATGTGCATCGGCAAGTTCCGATGCTTTTTCCTTATCGAACTTCATGGTCACGTCGATCTTCCAGCTGATCTTCTTCTCAGGCGTTTCGGAGCCCTTCGGAGGACGCCCGCGCGTCTCCCTGCGCACATTCTCCTCGTTCCTTACGGTCCTTCCGGTCACGGTATACGCACTGTCCTTATGCGTTCTCATGACATCTTCAAACATTGCCTGCGCATCGGTCTCGCAGGCGAACTCCTTCGTTGTGAACACACCGAACCTCTTCTTTGCATCGCGTTCCCCCTGCCTTTCCAGGTATTCCATCGCTTTGCCGGCGCCTTTAGGGGAACGGTATACGATGAACCTCAGCTTACCGCATTCGGTTGTGTCAAGGTCCTTGTCGAACGTCCGGTACCCTTCTATCGACGATACCGTCATCCCGGCCGTGAGCGCTTCGGCGATCACCTTGTCCCTGATCTTCTCCGAGAACGACGACGGCACCTTCGAGACGAACCCTATCCCCATTCCCTGCATTGTCGCAATAAGATCATTGTTGACGAGCTTGCAGTCTGCGATCACAGTGTTCTCGGCCGGGTCTATGCATGTTCTCAGGAACTCCAGGGTGTACGCGTTCATGACGCTATCCGCAGTGTTCCCTGAGTATGCCTTACAGTATTCCAGTATGCGGTCGCCGTCGGTCAGGGTGGCGGCGCTGTACTGGAGAAGGTCGTTCCTCCTATCCTTCGCGTGCCCGCTGAAGGCGGGAAGGGCGCCGCCCGTCCCGTCATCGGGCGGGACCGCCCACACTGAATAATTCGTAGAGTCCATGTGCCTGATCTTCGAGTCGAAGCCGAACTTCCGTTTGATCATCTTCGAACACTCCCAGAACATACCTTCCAGCCCGGTGTCGAAAAGGCTGTCCAGGTTCCTCGCCAGCGCATTGTCGTTCAGGCTTTCGCGTTCCACCCCTTTCCCGAAGAGCAGGTCTGTGGGGGCGGTGTTGAAAAAATGCCGGATACCGGTCAGCGGCATTTTCTTCCTGGAATCGAATATCGGCCCGATCATGGCCTTCACAGCCATTCCCGGCGAAAGCTTCCGCTGATCGTCATGCTTCACGAGCGAATCGATCAGCGCGCGGACCCCGGACTGTTCCATTACCGCCATGGCCACGGCGCTGCTTGCAGGCAGACCTTCGTATTTGCGCCCCTTCCTCAATGTTTCCATCGCATCCCTCTGAGCCCGCAAAATCGCAGGAACACATCCTCCGCGTGCGTCCAGCGCGAAGTTAAGCGTTATATATCGGGCTTTGCCCGATTATAAACGCTTAAATATTTAAAATGCGTGCAGGAGTACAGGGACACAGAACAGCGGCAGCCCTCTCCGGCGACAGAATTCTCCCAAAATATTCATCAAAAAACATCAAGAACGATCAAAAAACAAGAGTTTTCAGTAAAGTTTGCTTAGGGTGTCGAAAGCACGTATAATGGAATTACAGGCCCTATTCTGATTCGTGTGGATTTCATGTAGATGGACTCTGATACCTGTTCGTGAATGACCTTAGAGAGTTTTGGGAGTGGGCACTCAAGTTAGAGGAGCCGTGGAAGATCTCCGACGTTGCCTACCGCGATGTGGAAGGGGAACATGAAGTGCACATCTATCTGGATGTTCCGAGGAGATCTCTCGTGAAGTGCCCGGAATGTGGGATGCTGTGCAAGATCATGGACCGAGACAGTCGATCGGTACTTCTATGACCCCATCTTCTCTTTTTACGGCAATCCCTCCAGTAGCGTTGAGGATCATCATGAAAGATGGTTCTCTTACACCCCCCGCAACAATCTTATCTCTCATCCTGAACAGATTGTGCGTGGCTTTTTCAAATTCATACGTTCCCAATTTGGCCTCTATCGCACCCCATCTGCCGTCATCCAATTGGATGATGAAATCAACTTCCAAACCGTTGCTGTCTCTGTAGTAGAACACCTCTCCCCCGATAGCAGATGTGTATATGCACAGATCTCTGTAGCACATAGACTCGAATAAGAATCCCGCTGTTTTAGGGTCTTGCCTCAGTTCGCCCGGGCCTCCGCACAATGCCGCTGCGGCGAGAGACGGATCGGTCAGATGTCTGCGCGGCGATGACTGAGTACGGACTGTTGATCTGAGATTCGGACTCCATCCTCTCTGTTCCTCCACCATGAACAATCCCTTCAGTGCCTCAAGGTATGTGATCACCGTATTGTTGCTGGGCGGATTCCCTCTTCCGGAGATATCCTTTGCCATAACATCTATGCTGGCGGTGGTGGCAGTATTTCTCGCAAGAGATCGTATAAGCCTTTTAACCAGATCGGAGTTCTTTTTTTTACCGTCGACCTTTGACGCATCATTTTTTGAAACTTTTTCGATGTATGCTTTCGGTATATCCATAATTCTGTTTTCATCGATCCCGATCGCTCCCGGCCAGCCGCCGCGGCAGATCATCTTTACTGTCTTATAATAGTCCGTTTGTGATCTGACAGACTCTATTGAACTTCCTTTAAAGAGTTCTGCCAATGAGATGCTTCCCGTGCTGTCGCCTGATTCATAAAGGGACATTGTATGCATTTTAAGGGGGACGAACCTGCCGACGCCGCTATGTGCAGTCGAATTTTCTGGAGGTGTTGTGGAACCTGTGAAAATATACAGCCCCTTCTTTGCAGAGAAGTCTATGTTAAGCCGTGCGATATCCCACAGTTTCGGGGCTTCCTGCCATTCGTCCACTAACATCGGATACTCTCCCTGCAGTATTGCTTTGGGTTCAAGTAAAGCAGCTCTCTTTGTATCTTCATCGTTCAAGAAGATGGATGAACGAGAATGATATATTCCAGACCATGACTTGCCGCACCATTTTGGTCCGACAACCTGCACTCCTCCGAATGTAGACAAGGAACGTTCAATTGCAGAATCAATAATGCGCGGACGATATAATTCCCGGATGTTATCGATTGTTAATTTGTTCTCATCTATCATTGTGTTGGGATATGCAAAAATAATATTTAGTAATTTGCATAAAATTTTTTAATAAAAAATCATTAATATAATTGCATAATAAGCATAAATATTTTTAATAAATATTCATAGAATTTTCATCAATTCCGGATAACAAAATAGGCCGATTTTCAAACAAACTTTAGTAGGACCTGCAGGCTGCACCTTTGAAAAAAATGGATCATGAGTGCAGCCGCCGGGTTTCACACCCCCGCTAGCCAGCATTATCGGGGAAGGGCTCAATTCTGGAGTTTTTTGTTATAGTTCTGAATCGATCGGTTTCGTCACTGCCAGATGAGAACAATAAACATGACATCGACAGTTTATGAGTAGAACCTTATTATTCTTTCGGAGAACAAAATTATCGTTTCATCCATATATTGTACAATTATTGTACATTATTGGTTCTAATAATGTTGAAATAATACGCAACTTATATAACGAACGAGTTCATACTCTTTATCGGGCATCCGAATGAAGAGATCGATCGAATCTAGATTATTGGATTGGAAGAACGATCGGGACAGAAAACCGCTGCTTCTTGTCGGCGCGAGACAGGTCGGCAAGAGTCACTCCGTCATAGAATTCGGCAGAGCGAATTATGCCAACGTTGCCGTGTTCAACTTCGAAGGGAACGAAACTCTCCGGAAGATATTTGACAGGGATCTTGACCCCGACAGGATAATCACAGAACTGGAGGCTTTTTCGAGCCAGACGATAGTACCCCGTGAGACGCTTGTGTTCTTCGACGAGATACAGGCTTGCAGCAAAGCGATAACATCACTGAAATATTTCTATGAACAGCACCCCGACTATCACATCATTGCTGCCGGGAGTCTGCTGGGATCGTATTTAGTAAGAGAGCCAATATCCTTCCCGGTCGGGAAGGTCAACATACTCACGATGTATCCGATGACATTCCTGGAATTTCTGACGGAGATGAACCCGGCGGCGATCCCTCTGATAAAAGAGGCATTCGAAAAGAATGTCCAGTTCGCATTACA
>JAISPV010000114.1 GCA_031274665.1 Candidatus Methanoplasma sp.
GATGACGGTTCGCCTTATGTTGTCCCGTTGAGCTTCGGCTGCAGATTCCTGAACGATGACGTGCTGGAATTGTACTTTCACAGCGCACAGGAAGGAAAGAAGCTGGATATCCTCAAGAAGAACAACAAGGTATGCTTCGAGATGTCATGCGAAGGGGAGCCTCTGCGCGCAGAGACACCCTGCAGCTCCGGGTATTATTTCGGAAGCGTCATCGGATACGGAGAGGTGATATTCATTCAAGACCCAGACGAAAAATGTACTGCGTTATCGATCATGTTTGAACATCAAACCGGAAAGGGGGCGGTCTTCGATAAGGGTCAGGCTGAACAGGTATGTGTTTTCAAGATCGTCTCGACTGAATTCACCGGAAAAAGAAAGCCAAGACCGGATGTCTGAACATCGGCAGCCGGACCGTATCAGTTCTGCCGCCTCAGTACACGCTCATTTTCGATAAGGTCGGAAAGCATCCGTATGTTTTCATCGGCCACAATGAATTCAAAACAGCCGTACCTGCATTTTTGGTAATGCTCGTCTCTGATGCAGAAGTCATATCCTGTGATGCATTTGGGATTGCAATCGTTAGGGTCGATGAGCCTTTTACAGACCGGCGCCTTCCCGATCTCTTTGACCATGCTGTCCGGGAGGCCGTTCAGAAGTTCTTTGTATCCGCCGTGGTTGTCAGCGTAAATGCGGACCATCAGACCTTTCTTTCGGAAGAAGAAGTTCAATATGCTGCGTTTCGTTTCCGGATGAGAATATGAAACAAAGAAACCGCTTGCTTTCAGTTCGATCTTTGCTTTATATCTCTCATCTGTCAGAGAATCATGGATGTCGGTAACGAATCCTTTTCGATCCGCACCAACTTTGGAAAGAAAGTCTTCAAAAGAATGACCGCCTTTTTCTGCCATTGTAATATTGTAAAAACAATTTCCGTTTTTATATTTTATTTGAATTGCCGCATTCCTCAATGAACCCCGATATCAGCGGGAACAGCTTGTCGGAGTACGAAACATAACTGAAATGGTTCTCATTCGGGACAACGATGAGACGGCCGCCGGGTATCTTGTCCGCGATATGTTCTGCATGGGATATGAGGATGATGTCTTTCTCAGCGATGGTGATCAGCACGGGGATGTCTATCTTCGCCAGATCGTCATCGGTGATGCGGGGCTCGTTCAACATCAGCCATACCAAAGGGCTTTTTTTGAAAGCATAATAAAGCCGCATCGCGATACGGAACCTTGCTTTAATCCCTTTCGGGTTCAGATTCGGGCCGCTCGCGATGAGCCCGGACAGCATTCCGGGGTACTTGGACGCAAGCATGAGCCCGACGATCCCCCCGTCGCTGAACCCGTAAAGCAGCGGCTTACGGATACTGAGTTCCCGTATCAGTGCCGCAATGTCCTCGACCATATCGGAGTAATGGAAAGAATCGACCTGTTCGCTTTCCCCGTGTCCCCGCGTGTCGATCGAGAACACTTCGTGATCCTTTTTCAGATCTGCTGCTAGACGGTCAAATATCCTGTGGTCCTCGCCGTTGCCGTGCAGCAATAATATCGGCGGCCCTTCTCCTTCCGCTTCATAATTGATCCGGATACCGTTGACATTGGCCAGCATATATTCCTTCATCTGCCATGCAGTTCATATTCTTTTGCGGGAAAGACCGAAGGCTGGCGTTTCCGGGCCCCGTATTTTTGCTCCATATAATGATATTGAACATAAGTTTTTATCCTTAAATAGAAAAAATCTCCTAATAAGGTTAAATATGATGTAGTATGTTTTTTTATTTGACGTGATCAAATGAATGTTAAGGTCATAGCAGTAGTCGTTATCGTTGTCGTTGTTGCGGCGGGATTGGGAGTATTCTTCCTCCACCAGAACATGGACAAAGACAAAGAGATCAATGTCATTTCCGGAGTCAACACAGAAGGGTCTGGCATTTTCATCAAAAAGAGCATTGACATCAATACGATGTTCGATTTCAGCACAAGCGTACCGACACCGAAATCCGCCGGTTGGCAGGGTAAGGTATTCAGCACACCCGGCACATCCTCGATACAGCATATCCAGATCCTGACGATCGTTGAAGAGATGGGTATGAGTTTTACTCTGTATACAGGCAGTACTTCGGCCCCCAATACCGTATATTTCATCACCAACATCGCCAATGCAGTAGCGGCACTCGGCCAGCGCGACATCATTGACGGGGGCATACTTTGGCAGCCTCAGTATCAAAAAGTGATACTGGACCCCGGGTTCAAGAAGTTGGCACTCACAAATGACCTGTTCCCCGGACATGCGTGCTGCGTCGTAGCGGGATACCACGGATACACGGCCTCGCATGAGAACGAGACGGTCAAATTCCTTGCAGCGATAATAAAGGCCACAGATTGGGTGAACGAAGCGCTCAAAACCGGTTCCGGCGAGGATTACGACCTGCTGATAACTGTCGCTTTGAGAGTTGCAGGCAACAATTTCGATGAGGCCGAGATCAAAGATGCGCTTGAAACGGTCACATATTATAACGGAGAAAAGAGCAGCACCCCCCTCATTGAGATAAAGGGCCAGATGGCAGTCTTGGCGAAGAACTTAGAGAGGCTGGGCGTGACGGCAAATACCCTCGAAGACCTGGGATTCAGCAGCGGAACTCAGTTCGTTAACAAGTTCGCCGATGAGAGATTCATTGTGAAAGCACATCAGCTCATCGACGGAAGCGGCGGGACCTCCGGCGGAGGAAAGCTTACCAACCTGAGGGTGGCCGTCATCGGCGGCGACATACACCAGATAGCAGTACACATTGCAAAAGAACTAGGTTATTTTAAGGAGTACGGCCTGAATGTCACTTTCTCCACCCAGCTCAACGGGGCCGGTGTGGCGACGGCGATACAGAACGGCGATTCGTCGTTCGGCCTGCTGGGAGCGCCTCCGCTCACGATAACAGTTATAAACGGAGAACTCGTGAAGGCATAATGCAATGAGTACGGTCGCAGGGATCAAATACGACGAGAACAACAGATACCACAGATTCGCAAGGACTGTAGTGATATCCGCAATCTCGTTGTCCCTTTTCTTTTTGGTATGGTGGGCGGTGTCGATCATTGCGATCAAACCTGCCATACCCACACCTTTACAGACCTGGAATGCTCTGGTCGACGTATATCTGAACGGCGACAGGATGACCGGCATCAGTCTGGGTAAATATGTATCGTCAAGTATGATGACGTTCCTTAAAGGATTCCTTTTGGCGTTGGCGGTCGCAGTGCCTGTCGGCCTCATCCTGGGTTACTCAAAACTTCTAAGGGATTTCGCTAATCCCGTGATAGAGGTGCTCAGGCCGATAGCGCCTATCGCATGGGCACCGATATTCATACTCTCGCTCGGCTATTCGACCGGGCCCATTCTTGTAGTGTTCGTCGGTATCTTCTTCCCCCTTTTGACCAACGTCGTTTTCGGAGTAAGGAAGATAGATCCCAACTGGATCGATGCGGCGAAAACGCTCGGCGCGTCGCAGTTACAGGTCTTCTACAAAGTGATGATGCCTTCAGCTATCCCGTATGTGATGAACGGCATCAAGATCGGGCTGGGGATCGGATGGATGTGTATCGTTGCAGCTGAGTTGTACGCTACGCCTCTCGGAGGCATAGGGTTCTATCTTGCCGAACAGGCGACCGCCGGCAACTGGCCCGGTGCCTATGCGGCATTGGTGGTGATCGCGATCCTCGGACTGCTGACGATAGGCGTCGCAGACTATGTGCACAGAATAATATCCAAGAGAATGGGGATGGCGGTATGAGTCAGGAACAGGACAAAGAACAGACCCGGCCGGAGTCCCCGGCGGCAGCCCTCATCAACATCAAAAACTTGAGAAAGGTATTCAAAAGGGACGAGACCGAAACGGTCGTTTTGGAAAATTTCTCTCTTGAAATAGGGAAAGGCGAACTTATCACCCTTGTCGGACCGTCCGGCTGCGGCAAGACCACGATCCTCAGGCTGATCGCCGGCCTTACCGAACCGACATCCGGAGAAGTAACGATAAACGGGAAACCGTGCACGGTCCCGGGAGCGGACAGAGGTATGGTCTTCCAGGATTTTGCGCTGTTCCCCTGGAGGTCGGTGAGGAAGAACGTAGAATTCGGTCTTGAGATAGCCGGCGTTCCCAAAGAGGAAAGGCGCGAAAAAGCAGAGAAGTATATCAAACTCGCAGGGTTGGAGAAGTTCATCGATGCGCGTGTCCACGAACTGTCCGGAGGAATGAAACAGCGCGTGGGGATCGCCAGAGCGCTGGTGGGACATCCCGACGTCATCCTGATGGACGAACCGTTCGGCGCTTTGGACGCTCAGACAAGGAACATCATGCAGGTCCAGCTCCTGAAGATACTGGAAAAGACGGATCAGACAATAATATTCGTCACCCACTCCGTCGACGAGGCGGTGTTCCTTTCCGACAGGATCATTGTCCTGACGAAACGCCCGGCCAGCATAATAGAGATAATAGATATTCCCTGGCCGCGTCCGAGGGACCGTGCGGACCCCGAGTTCACGGCGCTTCGCAAGAAGATACTGACCGAGCTCGAAGAAGAGAACGTGATGAACAATTAAGATCTATCCTGGGCCAGGGGCCTTATTCCATTATTTCACGCGGCCGCCATGATCTTTTCATCTTGATCGCGATCGGGTCAGGCGCCTATGATCCTCTATGTTCTTTTTCAAAATGAATTGCGGCCCTGCGGCAATTAAAAAAGTAAGAATGGGGGAGGACCCCCTATTTATTCAGACGAGCCTCAGGCGGTCGTACTTGTACACCTTATCAGGACATGCGAACTGGCATCTGTAACATGCCGTTCCCAGGCAGTTCTTCGTTTTCACGATTATCTGCTTGTCATCCTTGACCGTAAGGGCCTTTTCGGGGCACTCGGTCTCGCACACTTTGCAGCCTGTGCATCCTTCCATGTATCCCTTAAGCTCGGTCCCTATGTCATGGATTATGCGCAGACCCCTAGCACCCAGATCGGGTATGTCACGGGCCACCATGCGGAATACCTCGGGATTCCCTTTGACCTTGGGCAGAGGCTGGATGTCGAACATCCCGTTATATGTGTTGTACATGTCCATGCTCATTCCCTCATCCCAATAGGCAAGCTCCATCACATAGATCTGTTCGAAGATGGGGTCCGATGCGAACATCACATGGTTCGCCCTTATACCGTCCGCAATGATCTGAAGTTCGTCAAGGAGCTCCGGTTTCCTGAGGATGTCGGTCGCCATCGCAAGCGAAGTGTTACCGTACTGGTAGATCTTATTGCAGGAAGGGGGCAGAAGGCCCACTTCTCTGGCTTTGACCGCATCGACGTAAGTTCCGGAGGCGCCGGCCATATACATTATCTTCATCTCATCGAACTTTATGCCCGCTTTCTCCAAGAGCGTGAAGTGACCGGCCCTCATGGCGCCGATGGCCTTGCACGCTTCCGAGATATCGTGCGAGTCTATGTACACTCCATCCTGGAAGATCATCCTCTCATTGTCTGTCGTGAGCTTTCCTCTCTTCCAGAGGTTGCCGCCGAGCGCCGCAGCGACCGCTGCGATCACGCCCGTTCCCGTGATGCCTTTTGCTTTGCCGTGCATCGGCCCTTCCTCGGAGATCATGTTGAGATTGAAGTCGACCTTGTCCCCGGGCTGAGGCATTATGTGCTCATCAAGCACCATGCATCTCCACTGGACATCGTACTCAAGATCGCTGATCGCTCCGGGGCCGGCAAGCATACCGAACTTGATGGATTGACCTTCCATTGCAGGTCCCGCTGCGGCAGAGCCGGTATAGATATCGTCGCCGACCTTCAATGCCATCTCGGCGTTCGTCCCGTAGTCGGTGACCAGACAGTTCTCTTTCTGTTCGAGGAACCCGCTCTTGTACATCATAGCAAGCGCGTCCGCGCCGATCTCGTGCCTGATGGACGGCGGGACGAACAGTTCGCATCCGTCGGGCACGTCCAGGCCCACATTCACGGCGGAGAACACCCCGGCGTTCCTCTCAAGGACCTTGATGCCTCTCGATTTGTGGGCGTTCTTTCCCGCGAAGGCGAGATCGTCAACAGGTATGCCTTGGAAAAGCGAAAGCTGTATGGGGTTCCCGCATATCGAGACCTTTTCAACTTTTTTCAGATCGATGTCAAGGGTCCTTATCACCTTGTTGACCGTGTCAATGACGATCTTGTGCGCGACATCCGTTCCGATATTGATGCAGAACGTCAGGTGATCCATTATATTTGCACCCGGCAGGGGGTGACACTCGGTCACAGATGTGGAAAGGATCTTCCCGTCAGAAAGGTCCACAGCGTGTGCCCTGGTTCCGCTGGTACCCATGTCCAGCGATATTCCGTAACTCATTTTTTCCTCCTCCTTATTTTATCCCAAAAGGATCCTTTTTCTGTCCTTTCGGTTTCCTCCTTTCTGCGGTCCTCACACGCTTTGCAGTGGCAGACCTCATCTTCGTCATCATGGTCATGGTCGTGATGACCGTGGTCATCATGGCCGTGGCCGTGGTGGCCGTGGTCATGGTCAGAGTGACCATGCTGGTGGTGATGGTGGTTCTCCAGGTGGTAGTCTATACCGCTGGCCTCCAATGCATCCACCATAACATGTTCCAACGCGTGGGAATCGACGTCGAGCACTGCGGACATGAAGCTGAAATCAACCCTTTCCTTCGGAGGGAGGGTACCGTGCTGTTCGACGCCGTTGTCCAGATCCGTGAGGTTGAAGGTCATTCCCTTTCCCTCCGAATCGTATACGGCCGCTTTTATGTGTCCAAGCAGTGAACCGGATTCCTTCACTACCCACCTGCCTGTGGT
>JAISPV010000119.1 GCA_031274665.1 Candidatus Methanoplasma sp.
CGATCCGGGCAACCTGGGCACGATTATACGTACGGCTTTGGCCTTTTCGGCGGACGCTTTGCTTTGATCCCCCATTATGATCGGTATTATCCTCGGGTCCTTATCGATGAATTGAATGAACGGGATCTGTACCTCGATCGAATGCTCGTATCTGTGGGCGGCGCAGTCGCAGGGTATCATCTCAGACAGTTCGGATGCGATGTCCTCGTGTATCCTGCAGGGCCCCATCGGAGTGAGGAAATCGTCATCGCACATCACGGCCCTGTACGGAACACCGACGTGGTCCGGACCTATCACAATGTACGCTTCCGGCGATCCGTCCTCCGCGATCTTTTTGTAAACATGTGCGGCGTTCATGCCGGATGCCATGTAGCCGGCGTGGGGTGCGATCGCGGCGGAGATCGTTCTTTCGCTGCCGAAATGCTCGGGAAGCCCGGGCCCGAGTTCATGGCGGAAACATTCCTCAATGTTTGCCGACAGTTCGCTCTTGTCCGCAGGATAGAATCTGCCTGCCACGGCGGGATACCTCATGAATGAAAATGTATGTGAAAAGGTAAATGGTTTGCCGTGCCTTTCAGAGCTTGGCTTCGAAGTCCTCGATCTCCATCTGGAAATCAGCGGGGTCCTTGAGGTCGCCTCTTGCAAGAAGGACCTCCCTCGTAAGGATCCAGTAGATGCAGGCGAGCGCCCTCCTGCCTTTGTTGTTGGTGGGCACGACAAGGTCCACATTCCTGGTCTCGTTGTTGGCGTCGCAAAGTGCGATTATCGGTATCCCGAGGTTAAGCGCCTCGTTGAGCGCCTGCTTGTCGGCGGCCGGGTCGGTCACCATGATTATCTCGGGCTCTATGAACCCTGCATTGGAGGGGTTCGTCAACGTCCCCGGAACAAAACGTCCGGCGAACGCGGGTGCGCCTATGGCCTTGGAGAACTCCCTTGCCGGCCTCTGGCCGTACTGCCTTGCGGAAACTACGAGTATCCTCTTGGGGTCATATCTTGCAAGGAAGCTTGCGGTCGCTCTTATGCGGTCGTCGGTCTTCTTGACATCCAGGACATACAGCCCGTCCTGTCTGACCTTGTATATGAACTCCTTCATATCCGCGCTTTTCTGCTGGGTACCTATGTGTACGCCCGATGTAAGATACAGATCCTCTGCGACCAGCAGGTCGTTGTTTGTGGTTACGTTCTCCTCTTCACTCATTATGATTCCCCGGTTAATTCCTGACTACTGTTATTGGTATGAGGTCCTTCTCATACTCGAGCATGGCGATGTCTATGGGGTCCAGCATATATTCCGGATAGTCTATGAGGACCGGAGCGCCGTACGAGATCTGAAGCGCCCTTGCGCCTACGATCCTTGCCTTTTCGAACCTTGTGTACATCATTTGATTCACCATACAGGATGGCATGGTATTATGATGCCCCTTATAAATCTTTCTGAAAACTCGGCCCAGCCTTTATTTTACTCTGTTAGTCTGTAAACATATAACGCGCGAGCGCGCACGAAGCATAGACCTCATTGAATTCCGGAAAGAACCTCTCGAAATCGTCATCGGACGGCAACATATTTTTACGACATCCGTGATTGATGCCTCATGCCCAATGAGTTTGAGATCTGCTTGGCCGCGTTGTTCCTTAACAAAGGCAAAGATGTCCTTACAGAAAAAGAGTTCATAATGTACGCATCGCTCGACCTCAGATGGATGCAGGTCAAAGACGCGGAGGCGCTTATTGGGGCTCTTGTTGAACGGAAACTATTGTCGAAGACCGGGAATTATCTCCGCCCCATAATGGATATCTCGGTCGTGAACGTGCCTATCGCATACCGGCCGTCCGAAGGCTTGCTCAACATGTTGAAAAAAAATACCTCTAAACCGCCGGTTGCCGGCAAGGACGATAAACCTCCCGGCCTGCTGCCGGGATTTATCCGGGAAGCGGCGGATTCCGGCATGGAAAAAAGCGCATTCGTATCCGAATGCAACCGGGTCAGCAAAAAGACGGATGTCGATATAGAAGTTGCGGCAATGATGATCCTGAGAGAACGGGGCGTGGACATAATGCCTTTCATGAACGATGCCCGTTCATCTGTCCTCCGCAGATGATCATTCTTTTCTTATGAAGTTGCTCAGGGTCATGCTTTCGGACTTCTTGCCGCTTCCTCCGACCTGACTTCCGGACTGTACCTCTTCTTTGAGGGTTATGTTCAGCGCTTTTTCGAGCTTGTGTATCATCTTATCGTCGGGAACGAGGTCGTTCGCCTCTACCCTTGCGATTATTCCTCTTCTCTCGAGTATGGACTTGGCAAACTCGTCAATGTCCATGCCTTTCGCTTCTCTGGCCTCTCTCACTACCGTCCCGTAATCCTCTACCAGTTCCCAAGTGGTCGCCGAATATACGTCCTTTGTCTGCATCCTCCTTTCTCGTCTCTGGAGCCTCTCTTCTATCACCGTTTTAGGGACCGGCGCACCGGGCGTTGTGTTCGCCCCTTTGTATTCATCTCCGAATCTGGCACAGTTCTGACAAAGACTGAGTTTCGTACCTTCTACAAGCATGGGTTTCGTAACGGGAACTTCCTTCCCACACATTTCGCAGATCATCGTCTACCTGATCGATTTGATTATTATTAAATTGATGGTCGATATGATAAAAGTAATAAAGAGAAGGAACATATGACCTAACAGTGGGAGCATACATGGACGAGACCCGTATCGAAGAACTGAAGGCGAAGATCATCACACTCGAGGAAAGGAATGTAAGATTGATGGAGGACCTTCAGACCGCCGAGAATGACAGGCGTTATTCGGAAGGAGAACTGTTCAGACTGCAGAAGGACCACAGCAGGATAAGAGCGGAGCTGGAGCGGCTCAGAAGCCCGCCTCTGATCGTGGGATCGTTGCGCGATGTCCTCCCAGATAACCGCGTCGTCGTCAAAAGCTCCACCGGCCCGGATTTCATCGTATCCGTATCAGAGTACATACCGCAGGGGGACCTCGTGCCGGGTGCCAGGGTGTCGCTGAATAAACAGACCCTTGCAGTGATGAACGTGTTGCCCCTGCCTCTGGACCCCGTTGTCACGGGGGCCGAGATAATAGATAAACCCAGCATCACTTATGCCGACATCGGCGGACTTGAGAAGCAGATGCTGGAACTGCGCGAAGCGGTCGAAGACCCGCTGCTGAGGCCCGACCTTTACATCAAAGTGGGCATAGAGCCTCCCAAAGGCGTGCTGCTCGTCGGTCCGCCCGGGACCGGCAAGACCCTTATGGCAAAAGCGGTGGCGAACGCCACGAACGCGACCTTCATAAGGTTCGTGGGCTCCGAACTTGTCCAGAAGTACATCGGAGAGGGCGCCAGACTTGTCCGCGAACTGTTCGACCTCGCCAGAGAGAAGGCCCCGAGCATAGTGTTCATAGACGAACTGGACTCGGTGGGCGCAAAGAGGATGGACGTCGCGACGTCGGGGGACAGAGAGGTCCAGAGAACGCTTATGCAGCTTCTGGCTGAGCTTGACGGTTTCACCCCCATGAGCGAAGTGAAGATCATCGGCGCCACCAACAGGCCGGACATCCTCGACGACGCCCTGCTGAGGCCGGGAAGATTCGACCGTATAATCGACATCGGCCTGCCGGATGTGGAGGGAAGGACGCAGATCTTCGGGATCCACATATCCCACATGAGCATAGAGAAAGGTATCAAACCCAGAAGGCTGGCCGAAATGACGGAGGGCACCTCCGGAGCGGAGATCAAAGGCATCTGTACCGAAGCGGGAATGCTGGCCATACGCGACGGCAGAGACACTGTCTCCGAGCGCGACTTCATCGCGGCAAAGGAAAAGGTCATGGAAGCGGGAAGGAACAAGATGAAGGCCGCTCCCGCCTATATGTTCGGATGACCGATCAATTTCTTTCAGCATCCTCTCCGCCGAAGAAAACGAGCTGGGCGGATGCGTATAATCCTTCCAGTCCGGTCTCGTCCATAGCGGATATGCCTTT
>JAISPV010000051.1 GCA_031274665.1 Candidatus Methanoplasma sp.
ATCTCTTTGATGAGCCCGTCCACTCCCGCCCGCGCCCATCCTGGGGATGAGAACCATGTGCCGGTGCATATCTTCTTCTCTCTGGTGTACTCCTTCGCGGTGAGGAGCACGCAAATGCAGTCATCCCCCTCGAACATCACCGTCGGAACTTCGACAGCCTCTGTGAAACCGCCTAGCGATTGACATACCGCATATCCTAACAGGACGGCATCCACCTGGCCCTTCAGTGCGTTCACTTTATCCATCAGCGTCTGGCGCATATCGTCTGGGTATGCGTGCAGCGCAAACTCCACGTACTCTTTGTGAACAAAGTCGGGGTCATCTTTAATCAGCATTTCGAACTCCAGTTCGAATATATCGCAGGAGATCAGTCCTATCCTCATGTGCGGGTAACTGGGGCAGAAGTACTAATATGTTGGCCTGTTACATCCAGACTTAGATAATCTTATCGGTACGGGTGAACGCCTGGTCCTCTTTGAGAAATGCGGAGGTCATTCCGTGACCACGAACTGTTTCGGTTTTCCGACCGCCATCACGGTTATTATCGTCTCTATCAGTATGCGGCCGTCGTATCCCTTTCCGAGCCCGACCTTCTTCTCTATCTTCTCGGAACGTACCTCGATGTGATCTGCACCGGCTTTCTGCGCTCTCTCCTTCACAAGTTTGCTGCTTTCTTCGACCGCGAATATCTCCGCTTCGCTGAGTTTCCCGAACTCAAAGCGGCCGTAAGGCGCGAACATTATGCACGACGGATCCTCCAGCGCATTCTCTCCGGTCGACGGTTTCAGAAGGATCTCCATGCTCTCAATGATGCTGCCGGTGACTGCGCCTACTGCGTTGCCAACCTCGGAATGTTCCGGTAAGAGCAGGTCCGTCCCGAATTTTCCGGCAACCGCCGGTAACCATGCCGAGACCGGCGCGCCTATACCTATCAATGGTTTATTGATCCTGATCGTGCAGCCGAAGTCAAGACCGTCCCGTCCCGAGATCGCTTTCCACATCAGGTCTGACCCTATCCTGCCGATATCGATCATGTTCGTTTCCTCGAAGAACAGTTTTCTCAGCAGCACTTCGGCCAGCTTGTCAATGACCTTGCCCTTCACAAAATTCACGAACTCTTTCTCGCTCATGTTCATCTTCTGCGATTGGTGCGTTACGGCGTATTCCGATGCGGCCCTTTCGTATTCTGTGTAGCTCCCTTCCGCATGCAGGATATCCGTCGGTGTCAGCCCGATCCTTTGCACCATACCCAGTTCCTCCATCTTGGAGACATTGAACACAAAGGGGTGGACCTTCAATTTTGAACTTGCTTCTTTCAGAGAGAACGGTTCTTCGGCAATAAGTTCAAGCAATGCCTTATCCTCTTTGCTCAAAGAGATGTTCTTCAGATCTTTTATCTTGACAAAGAACTCCGTGTCCTGGACGACATCCTTGGTATCCATGCTCTCCGGCGTGAATCTCGACCTTGTCTCGGCGACATCCTTCAGACGAGGAAGCAGCTGGGGCCACTTGGTGACGGCTATGCAGAGCGGTACCACTCTGAGGGATGCCAGCGAGAACCTGCTGCCGTTGACGATTATCCTGGAATCCCCTCCTATCCCGGACGTGGATATTTCCGCCGCCATGACCCTTGTCCTGCGGTTGCCTATCATCGCCCCCTCTTTCTCAAGCCTGGGGTAGCCGTTCCTCAGAATGCCTATGTCTGTGGTCGTGCCGCCCATGTCCATTACTATCGCGTCGCCTTTCCCGGTGAGCATCTTCGCCCCTATCAGACTCGCCGCCGGTCCCGATAGTATGGTCTCTATCGGTCTTTCGAGCGCCACATCCTCGCTCATTATCGAGCCGTCGCCTTTCACTATCATCAGCGGAGCGTCTATCCTGTATTCGCTCATCACCGTCTTGACCGAGTCCATCAATTCCTTTATTATCGGTATGAGGCGGGAGTTCATCACGGACGTGGTGGTTCGCTCGTGGTATCCCAGGCTCGATGACAGTTCGTGGCCGCATACCACGGGGATGTCGAGTACCTCCTTGGCGATCTTCTTCAGACGGAATTCGTGATCGGGGTTCCTGACGCTGAGGTAGCTGTTGATCGCCAATCCATCCACACGGTCCTTTACGGACACCATGAACTCTCTGGCCGAGACCTCGTCCAGTTCGTTCACTTCCTTTCCGTTGAGGTCGTGGCCTCCCGACACGGTGGTGTGGAAATCGACGGGGATCGACATCTCGAATTCCTCGCCGACGCATATCAGTCCGACGCGGCACCCCTTCCCTTCGACAATGGAATTGGTTGCCAGCGTCGACGATAACGACACCATTGCCACTTTCTTAAGAAGTTCTTTATCGAAGTTTACAAGCGTATTCCCGATCCCTATCGTAAGGTCGTCCCTCGTGGTCAGCGCTTTTGATTTCTGCAGGACCTTGTTCTCGGACATGTCCATCAGAACGGCGTCAGTGTACGTACCTCCAGTATCGAATCCCAAACCAATGTGCAATAATTTCACCTACTGGGCTTGTAACCCATATCTTCATTGTATTTCGTCACGACTTTTGATATGTGCTCGGCGATGACCCTCTGCTGGGCCTCGTTGTGTATCTCCGGCGTTTCCGTGATGAAAAATTCCGTATCGCATTTCGCGCATCTTAACTTCGGGCAGTTGTTCCACGCCTCCGAACACCCCTGACAAGCGAAGGTACGCGCATAGATCATCGAAAAAACGAACCCGCAGTACGGGCACTCGAATTTTCTGAGCGATGCAGTGGTGTTGTAGGAGAATCCTTTGGACCTCATTGCCTCATAGAATCCGTCTGCCATGTTATCTTACCCCATATGGTGTGCGATGCTCTTCTCCACATCGTAGTGGTCCGCTGTCACTTTGTACGGGATGTTCCACTTCCGGAACGTGTCGTCAAGCACATCCAGCGCACTCTCTCTGACATGATCGTCCCATATCCCGTGGACGATTATGTGCAGCATGAATCTTGCTTTGTATATTATGTCGGATTCCATTGAATCCTTTATCTTCGCCGGCTTGCGGTGATCGACGATGCTGCTCATTATGTTGCCGTCCTCATTGGAAAAGAAGGACTTCACATGGCCGACGAGATCGGCCCCGTTGTCCATGCAGCTTTTCGTGACGCTTGTCATGAGATCGTCGATGAATCTCAGCACGATCTCTTTCTTTATTCCCTCGGGTGCGTCCACATTTATATCTATTGCGTATTTTCCCAGCTCGTCGACCGCTCTGTGTATCTCCAGATGCAACCTGTCGTGCTCACTTTCATGATCGTCGTGATCATCATCGTGGTCGTCATCATGATCATCATCGTGGTCGTGCACCTGGTCACCCCATGTACTGTTTTTTAAGACGCTCTTCTTCGACCGCTTCGTCGTATCTCGGAGATATCCGATCGACGATGATGTCGCACGCGTAGTTTATCCCGAGACCGGTCTCTGAGGACATGTGGGCGATTTCCACCTTCGGGTTCATCTCTTTGATCATCTGTTCCGTCTTGGCAATGTCTGCCGGCGATGCAGCATCGACCTTGTTCACGAAGCATACGTCGGCTTCGCGTATCTGCGTCTCCACAAGTCTTTTTACGGCTTTCACGAGAAGGTCTATCCTCGTCGCGTCCACGAGAGTGATCACCGGCGCATGCTCGATCACCATGTCAGCTTTCGCTTCCGAGTATTCGGCAGCTCTCTTGAGCCCCCAGGGGATCGCGACTCCCGACGGCTCCACTATCACTATCTCCGGATCGTACGAATCGTGGAGTTTCGCAAGAGTTTCCGAGAACGTCCCCGCTATCTGGCAGCAAATGCACCCTCCGGCGATCTCCTTCGCCTTCAATCCGTGGGATTCGATGAACTTGGCATCGACATTGATCTCGCCCACGTCGTTCACGACGATGGCGATCCTGTGCCCTCTCTTCATCAGCTCGTCAACGATCTTCATGACCGCGGTCGTCTTCCCGCTACCCAAGAATCCGGCTATTTGTGAGACCTTCATGGTTGTACCTTCTCTTATTAAAGAGATAATAAAGAATAATGTAAAAAGTTTGGGGGGAAGTCGGGATGTTCTTAGTTCATGACTCCGTACTTCTTTCCGGTTTCGACCATTGCCTGGATGTTCTCGATCTTGGTGTTGATATCCGGCGGGACCTCGCAACCAGACGCAATGCAGTATTTCGGAGAGTCTAGTCCTCTCTTGCACAATGCAGTCTTGACTTCCTGGCACAGGTCTTTCGTCATCTGGGTGATCTTCTCCACGGAGGCTCTTATGAAGAGCTGCGGGTCGAGGTTACCTCCGACCAGACATTTGTCCGTGTAGCCGCCCGCGATGACCTCTGCCGCAGACATTGATCCGGGGATCAGCGGGTAGTATGCCATCGAGTAGATGGATGCCTTGAACTTCGTGATCTGGGTGTCCAGGTGCGGAAGGTCTGCGCAGTTGTGGATGGCGACCGCCATTCCCTCTTTAAGGGTGAGCTCGTTGAGTCCCATCGCATACTTCTTGCATCCCTCGAACTCCTCGTACTCGGCGTCGCCGAGGCAGGAGTAGTTACCCCAGAGGTAGTCCCAGCAGAGTCCAGCGCAGCCGGTCGTGCCGAATCCTTTGGTCAGCTCGACATCGAATGCGGTCATTGTCTCCAATGCCTTGTGAACGGCCGACGGGTTGGTGAACATGTCCATGAACACCCTCTCCGCGCCTGCGGTCTGTGTGAGCGCCAGCAGCGGGCCCTCGACGAACCCTGCGGTGATGACCTTGTCCTTCAGGTAGTCGCAGTAGAGTTTCGTTCCCTCAATGAGGACGGCCGACCTTCCTTTCTTTACATCGGGGACCTGGAGTTTCTCGTAGTCCTCGGGGTTGTTGATGATGGGCACGTCAACGAACGGCGTGTTCTGCTCGTCCATCCTGACGTGCGCACCGAGGTCGCCTGCCATGACCGACAGGTCCATCAGGCCTACGCACAAGTCGTAGTTGTATTTCTTCTGCCCCTCGATGAATCCCTGTGCATACATTTTCGGGTCGTGCGCCCACTCGCGGTATGTGATACCGTTACCAATGAGTTTCCTGTTCACTCCGCAGGCGATCGGGTATACAGGGAGCCTGTCTCCCTTTTCGCCGGTGAGCCCAGCCATGACCCTCTCTATGTGAGTCATGTCAGCCATTTACAGCACCCCTTTGAGCCATGTTGCGCAGTCCTGTGCGTTCGCGTCCCTGTGGTCTGCGCCGATCTCCTTCGCAAATTCGGGAGATGTCGGTGCACCGCCGATGCACACCTTCACGCTCTTTCTGTAGCCGCTCTCTTTGAGTCCGTCCACAGCTGCCTTCATACCGTCCATCGTGGGCGTCATGAGCGTGCTGAGCGCAAGAGCGTCCAACTTTTCGCTTTTCGCATCGCCGACGATCTTCGTTATCGGCACATCCTTACCCCAGTCAATAACCACGAAGCCGCTTGCGGTCAGCATCGTCTTGACGATGTTCTTTCCGATGTCATGAACGTCCCCCTCCACGACCGCCGTTGCACATTTCTTCATGTTCGCCATCGATGCCTTCGGGATCGCCGGCAAGAGTATGTCAAGGCCTGTGTACATCGTTTTCGCAGACATCAAGACCTGCGGCAGGTATACCTGGCGCGCAGCATATTGGTCACCTACAATAGACATCCCTTTCACGAGTCCATTGTTGATGGCTTCAAGAGGGTCTACTTTTTGGGCCAAGGCCTCCTCGGCGCCCTCTTTGGCCATTGCGGGTTTGCCTGCCACAACAGCATCGCTTAGTTTGTTGAGTATTGCTTCTTTCGACATTTTTTTCCTCCTCTATTGATATCATCCATAATTAGTAAGATATCTGGGGTGGAATTTACAGTTTTCATATATAACAATACCGATGATACATACATTATCCAAGCAGCATTGCAGTGGTCATATGTCAAATCCAAGTAGCCTTTTTTTAGGATTTTAAAATTTTCTTATATATATGCCACTATAGTACAATATAAATATAGTATATAGGGTGTCTTTTTGCTCGTTATTGTTAATGATAATCATTATCATTAAATATCAATTCTGTCCATATCTGTGCGATGCAACGCTGGACCTCGCAACTTTCCCTGATACTTGAGATCGTATATGAAACAGAACATTTTCTCAGCGCTGAGCGGGTACATCAGATCCTGACGCAAAAGAATGCGAACATAGGGATCGCCACCGTTTACCGTAACCTCAAAAAACTTGTCGGGCAGGGATTGATAAGCGAGATCAGCTGGAAGGACATGAAATATTACACAAGGCATCCGTTCTCCAATGCGTTCTTCGCATGCGAAAAATGCGGCAATATCCTCAGGATAGACATCCCGATTGCAGACCAGACATACCTTTCCAATGAGATAGGTATGTCCGTCAACAAATGGAATATGAGATTCGAGGGGATCTGCGAGGAGTGCGGACGATGCACATAATGGAGGGTTTCCTGCCGCTCGAGTGGGCGGCGTTCTGGACGGCCGTCACAATACCATTTTGGATATTCGGCATAAAGGCGATGAGGAAGTTCTTTATAGAACATCCCGAGAAGAAACTGACCGTCGCATTGTCCGGTGCGTTCATCGTCATCCTGTCATCCTTGAAGATCCCGTCGGTCACAGGGTCCTCGTCGCACCCGACGGGGACGGGGATGTCCGTTATGCTTTCCAGGCCCTGGGTCACCGTCATGATCTGCACTATCGTTCTGTTATTCCAAGGTATGTTCATGGCGCACGGCGGGTTCACCACGCTCGGAGCGAACGTGTTCTCGATGGGCATTGCCGGGCCGTTCGCAGCGTATTATCTCTTCAAATTCTTTAAGAAAAAAAATGTCAATGCCACTGCGACGGTCTTCGCGACGGTCTTCGTTGCGAACATGGTCACGTATGTCGTGACGGCATTCCAGCTTGCGCTGGTGGTTCCGTACACAGACCTTCCGGCGTTCACTGACACCTTTGCCGCATTCCTCGGCATATTTGCGGTGACGCAGATACCGATAGCAACGGCCGAGGGGTTCCTGATCGTGTTGTTCTTCAAGTATCTCGCCGACGTGAGACCGGAACTGATCAAAGATATCATATTTGATGCGTCGATGCGCAGCAGGGGCAGCCTGCTTGATGCAAAAAGAAAGGTGAAAAAGAACAGGAGCCGCATGACGCTGGCCTTGTTCATTACCGTACTGGCGGCAATGATATTGTTCGTTTATATCACCACATTCTTTTTTGATTTCGGCGGCGCGGACGATGCCGGCGCAGGCGCGATAGAGATCCTGATACCCGGCTATGACCAATGGACGGATAACTTCATACAACTGGGAGATCTCGGGATCAGCATACTGTTCGTGATCCAGACGACAATAGGCGTCCTGGTGCTTGCGACCGTGCTGTATTATCTCCTTCACCGTAAGAAGCACGACCACGGAAGCGAGTTCAACACGGTGGATACGACGGCGTACAAAAGCCGGATGCTACGCTGGTCCCCGCTGGCGAAACTCTTCCTTATCCTTTCGCTGCTTGTGCTGGATATTGCGGCGCAGTCGATCTGGATGTCCGTGCTTTCCTGCCTGATAGGATCGTCCCTGCTTCTTTACGGCTGTTCGTTGAGGCTGCCGTCGATCCTGATCAAACTTTTCCTCTATGCGCAGGTGTTCATTATCATTGCCGCCGTGATCTTTGCGATCATGATATCGGGAGAGACGGTTATGTCGATAAGGGTCCTCGGCATAACGATCGGTTTCACCGATGCCGGCGTCTCTTTTGCGGTATTGATGTACATACGGGTGTTGGCTGCGCTGCTCCTCATGTTCTCCTTTGCCGTCTCGACACCGGTCCCGCATCTGGCAGGAGCATTGAAAAAGCTCAGGCTCCCGGACGTATTCGTGGAGATGACGGTCCTAATTTACAGATACACGTTCCTTCTGATAGAGACCGCGGAAAGGATGCATCTGGCCGCCGAGTGCAAATTCGGCTATTCGGGCTACGGAAGAAGCATGAGGACCACGTCAAAACTGGCGGCCGGCGTTTTTGTGCGTTCCCTCGACGCGGCGGAGAAGGGGCAGGTCGCGCTTCAGTGCAGGAATTACAAAGGGGAGTTCAAAAGCCTTTCCGAATTCGAAAAAAAGAACTGGGCCTCAACGGCGATCTGCATCCTGATCGTGTCGGCCGCTGTGACGTTCTTCTTTATGCTGCGGTACTGGGTGATATGAGATGAAGATCGAAATGATGACAATACTTGAGACAAAGAACCTGAATTATGCTTACGAAGGCGGAAAAAATGCGCTGAAGAATGTTTCCGTCAAGATACCGACCGGATGCAGGGTCGCTTTCATAGGACCGAACGGGGCGGGAAAGAGCACACTTTTCATGCATTTCAACGGGATACTGAAACAAACGGACGGAGAAGTGGACTACAATTCAAAGAAGATCGAGCACTCGAAAAAAGGGTTGCTTGAGCTCAGGAAAGATGTCACGCTCGTCACGCAGAACCCAGACGATCAGATCTTCAACGTCATTGTGGAAGACGATGTGGCCTTCGGCCCGTTCAATCTCGATCTGCCTATCGAGGAGGTCCGCAAAAGAGTGGACGATGCCCTCAAGATGGTCGGAATGGAGGGCGAAAGGAAAAGACCCATCCATCATCTTTCATTCGGACAGAGGAAAAGGGTGGCGGTCGCAAGTGCGCTGGCCATGTACCCGAAAGTGCTTATAATGGACGAGCCCACCGCCGGTCTGGACCCGGAGATGGTCTACCGCCTTTATGAGATAGCCGACGAGGTGAACATGAACGGTTCCACCGTGATCATATCCACTCACGATATCGAGACGGCCTACTCATGGGCAGATCTTGTCGTGGTACTTGTGGACGGCGAAGTGCTTGCGCAGGGAACTCCTTTCGAAGTGTTCTCGATGAAGGATGTACTCGACAGGGCCGGCCTCTCTGTTCCGATGGTGCATGCGCTGAACGAGTTCATGAGCATGAATGGAAGGAGCAACATTTACGGAAGGACGATGTCGACGGTGCTGCTGAACATGCGCCGCGGGGTCATTCCTGGAACATTGTACCTTATGAGGCCGGGGTACGAGGGGAAGGTATACGGACGCGTCGGGGTGTACGGAAGCGCATCTCGCACCTTCGTTGAAAAGAATGATGTTGAGATACAGTTCGGATTCAACGCCATCGAAAGGTGCATCAACGACGTACTGGACGGTAATGATGCGTCGATCTATCTGGACGAGATACTGGACCATGTGCTTGACCGTAAGCTGCTGGATGTGGCGGCCCACGGCATTACGATAGCGGCGGAAGAACTGCACTGAGATCCTGACTCAGATCCGGTCGTAGTAATGCACGACCATGCAGGACCTCTCGCATTTCCCGCATCTGCTGCATCTTTTCGGATCGACCCTGAACCCGCCTTTTATCGTAACGGCCTTCTTTGGGCATCCCTTTGCGCAGATCCCGCACTCCGTGCACATCTCGGCCCGGATCAACGCCTTTGCGGTCCTCTCGAACAGTGCCTCGGCGTCTTTCTTTGTTTCAGCGGTGACAGATATCTGTCCTCCGCCGAAGAGTTTCGACCTTCCGTTCTTTGTCCTCAGGAGCGCTATCTCGAACTCGGGGGAGTATCTGACATCACCGATCACGTTCAAAGCATCCTCTGCGTATGAGAAGTCCCTTTTTGACGGGACGTCGATCACCGCTTCCATCGAATATCCGCCCGCGGCGCACGGCGATGCGCCTTTCATCATCTTTACACTTGGGCCGGTGCCCTTCTTCGGCCTCAGATCCAGGCCGGTCTCCCTTGCTATCTGGATCATCTTGGGAGGGAGTACTTTCCATCTCCAGAATCCCATGTCGGCATATTCCTTCGGCAGACCTTTCGATCCCGCATATTCGTGAAGGAACGCCTCCCATTCGGAATACATGTCGGGATGCAGCCTCTCGGTGTTCCTCCATTCGCTTGCGAGACAGGATGCGCAGAGGTAACATCCTATCCTTTCGAAGTCCCTGTCATAGAGAGGATTGTATCTCAGCCCCCTCAGCCAGATGTATCCCCACACCTCCGCCGCGGACCACGCCCTTACAGGGTTCAGGTTGGTCTGGTTCGGAACGAAGGGGTTCTTTGATACGAAACCGATGTCCGACCTGGAAAAAGATTCCAGCATGCGGTTGCCTTCGACCGTGATCGTGCCTTTCGGGAATTCCTTCGATATCAGTTCTGTGACGGGGCCGAGCTTACAGGCCTTGCAGCACCATCTGAAATCCTTTGCCGGAGGTCCGAACATCCCCACATTGTCCCAGAACGCATTCCCTGCCGATGCTTTGATCATCCTCAGACCGTTTTCTTCCGCAAATCGGCCCGTATATTCTATCGTCTCGGGGAACTCCAGTCCCGTGTCGATGAACAGTAAGGTAAGTTTGTCCACCGCCTTCGACGCAACCCCATATGCGGCCAACGAGTCCTTTCCCCCCGAGAACGAGACCGTTATCGGAACGTCCTTCTTGGACACGAACGACCTGATATCGCTTACCGCATTCATCTCAATGCTTTCCAGATACGCCTTGTTGGACCTCACGAACTCTTCCCTGCCTGACGGCGGGGACATGGGTCGGTTCTCGACGGAGTTCATGTCCTTTATCCTGACCGCTCTTTCTTCCCTCCGGATATTTGTGCTGTCTGCCAATGAGGTTCCCGGTCCGACCTTCTTCCCTTTTCTGACTATGAGCGGATCGCCTGCCGAGAAGTCCCCGATAATGCCTGTGATATCGGTGCCGTTCACCACCTTGCCTTTCAGGTGTCCGGGGATGTTCCCGATGCTCACGACATTCTTTGTTGCCGTTTCCGCGAAGATGTCCGCCCCGGCCTGCCTGAGTTCCAGACGGAGGGAATTGTCCCTGATGTCGAATCTTACGACCCCAATGACCTCTCCGTGCACAATGATCTCATCGGACCTGTCTTCGCCCGGGACCTTATTGAAGAACATCATTCTGCCCGATATCGGTGCGTCCGTCCCGAAAGATCTCTTGAAAACATCCGCGACGATATCTATGCTGTCACCCATGCACGGCCTGATGTCGCCTGGGCTGTTCATCTCAAAATCTCTTCCTGCGGAACCGCAGAACGAACACTTTTTCCCGAGGATAAGCGTTCCGCATACATCGCACCATCTCCCTTCGACCTTGCCGTGCGCGATGTTGTCAGCCATTTTCCTCATTCTTCTCAATCCTATGCATATTTATAAACAATGATGGTAATGCCGTTTGTTATGCAGGACAGGTACGACGGCATGAGGCGGGTTGACCCGGGTTATCTTTCGTCTCGGGGAAAGATCAGCTTCAGCAAGACGGAGATCCTTCACATCACAGTCGCGATAGTCGTGCTTTCGATCGCGTTCTCGATATTGATGAGGGACAGCATTCTGGACCCGGACCCGACGATGAACATCATCCTCATCGTGGCGATGTCGTTCATATTGGTCATATGCAGTTTCCTTTTCCACGAGTTCGGGCATAAGTTCGTTGCCCAGAGATATAACGCATGGTCCGAGTTCAGGGCGTATCCTTTCGGTCTGATGATGGCGCTGATGTTCTCGCTCTTGGGCCTCCTTTTCGCCGCACCGGGTGCCGTATATATCAGAGGGAACATTGACATAGAGAAGAACGGAAAGATAAGCCTCGCGGGCCCCGCGGTGAACTTTGTGATCGCGGCCGTCGCGATAGCGGTATGTCTTGCGCTGGACAAGAGCTCGCTGCTGTATGCCGTAATAAAGATGCTTGCATTCCTCAATGCATTCCTGGGTCTGTTCAACATGATCCCGGTGCTTCCTTTCGACGGATCGAAGATTGTGAAATGGAACCTTCCCATTTACATAACGGCGGCTGCAATTGGCGCGGTCGAACTTGCGACCGTATGGTTATATCTGTAAGGAAAAGTAAGGAAAAATGTTTTTCAAAGTAGGTTTACATGTACTCTTTGCAGGGGTACCTGAGGTTGGCCAATATCGAACCTTCCCACTGTTCCAGCTTTCCGGGGTTCAGGATATTGTTGGGGTCCATCGCCTTCTTGATGGCGATGATGGACGAAAGCTCGGAAGCCCTCTCTCTCATGTATTTTGGCGCCTTCGCTATCCCTACGCCGTGCTCGCCTGTGACCGTCCCTCCGAGATCGATGCATACGTCGAATATCTCATCGGTGGCCTTCACGCCTCTCTCCCACATGTCGGCATTCGACGGCTGTACGAGCATCTTCGTGTGCAGGTTACCGTCGCCTGCATGGCCGTAGGTCGCAATGGTCACGTCGTATTTCGCGGCTATGTCCTGGAAAGCCTTTACCGCCGCCGGTACTTTCGAGATCGGTACTCCCATGTCATCGGCCAAAGACACGGATGTGTATCCAGGCATCAGTGCGGACAAGGCCGCCAATATCGACTTCCTTGCGTCGGTCCATGCGTCTATCTGCTTCTGGTCATAGGACGGTGTGACGGATATCGCACCGGTCGATTTTGCGATCTCTTCGATGATCTTCAGGTCCCTGCTCACTACCTCGTCGGTCTCTCCGTCCGCTTCGAATATGCAGAGCGCCTCGCACGCCGGCAGCGGGTTGCCCCTCGCTTTGTTCACCGCTTTTATGCTTATGCTGTCCATCATTTCGCAGGACGCAGGGATCATCGGTTTGGCGATCAGTGCTGCGATGCAGCTTCCTGCATCATGAATGTTATTGAATGCGCAGAGACAGTACGCTGACTTCTTCGGTTTCGTTGTCAGTTTTAGCGTTATCTCGGTGATTATACCGAGCGTGCCTTCCGAGCCGCACATCAGCCTCGCCAGCTGATATCCTGACGCGTCCTTGACCGTCCTTGTGCCGGCGCGGACTATCTCCCCGTCCGCTTTCACAAAGGTGAGGCCGAGGACATAATCCCTTGTCGCTCCGTATTTCACCGCTTTCATTCCCGAGGCGTTGAGGGCGACCATGCCTCCGATGTGACATGCCTCTGCAGAACCCGGTGCGGGAGGGAAGAAGAACCCGTATTTCGCAAGCACCTCATTGAGGTCATTGTAGTTGATCCCGGGCTCAATGTCCACCCAGAGGTCAGCAACACTTACTTTTTTCACCTTGTTCATCCTCTGCATGGCCATCACAATGCCGCCTTTGATAGGTACGGCCGACCCGCACAGTCCGGTCCCGGCGCCCCTTGCCACAACAGGGATCTTTTCCCTGTTGGCGATCTTCATTATCTCCGATACTTCCTCGGTGGATCTGGGCTGGATAACGATCTCGGGTGTTTTGTGGAAGATCGACGCGTCGAATCCGTAGGTGTAAAGGTCTGCGGGCTTTGTGGAGTACCCGTCCTTTCCTACGATTTTCTCAATGCTGTCTATTATTCTCTGCTCCATTTGAATACCGAGCCCCCACATCCCATTAATGGATTATAAAACATTCACATTATGTAAAACCTCATAGGTCATGGAAGCTTCGGCCGGTCGTCTGGCGGAGGCGGCGAAAGAAGGGCGGGTCTGAAGAATAAAAAGGTGGGGGCCAGACCCCCGTTTAATTTGAAGAAGGGTTTTTGCCTTTTCTTGAGTGCAGTACGATGCCTACAGCGATGCACAATACGGCGATTATCAGGATGACGCCAATCCACAGCCACGGTATCCCGTCCGAAGGCGCGGTCACGCCGTACAGGCTGAAGGACGAGGCCGAGAACACCGCGGTCTTGCCGTTAAC